>JBDKEH010000110.1:0-39995 GCA_039795345.1 Bacteroidota bacterium | reverse complement strand
CAGGATGGCGAATGGCTATTGTTTGCTGGTGATTTCTCCGGACAAGGTTTGGGTTGGTATGATATTTATTTGTCGCAATACACGCCACAAGGCTGGAGTGAACCTGAAAATTTAGGTCCTGCCATCAATACAGAATTTTGGGAAAGTTCTCCTGCTATTAGTCCGGATAAACGTGTGCTCTATTTCAGCAGCAACCGACCGGGAGGTTATGGTGGAAGAGATCTGTATATGTCTTTTAGAGAACCCAATGGCAAGTGGGGCAAAGCCATCAACATGGGGCCTGTCATCAATTCAGCAGGTGATGAATTTTCACCCTTTATTCATGCAGACAATCAAACATTGTTTTATACATCCGATGGATTACCGGGTTATGGCAACTCGGATCTTTTTGTGTTACGCAAAAATGAAAAGGGAGAATGGGGCCCACCGGAAAACTTAGGTTATCCAATTAATACCATTGAAAACGAAGGTAGTTTGGCTGTTTCGGCTGATGGTCTTACGGCTTATTATGCCAGTGACAGAAGCGATAGCCGAGGTAATTTGGATTTGTATTCTTTCCAACTACGTCCGAATATCCGACCCAATAGAACCTTGTATGTAAAAGGAAAAGTATCAGATGCTGTTACACAAAAAGGTGTCCCCGCTACTGTTGAATTAACAGATAATAACAATGATGTAGTATTAATGCGTGTGCAAACAGATGAGTTGGGAGAATATTTTATCACATTGCCAACAGGAAAGGATTATACATTCACAGTAAACAGAAAAGGCTATCTCTTTTATAGTGAGTTGTACGCACTGAGCAAAAAAGAAGCCGATAGCGTCTATAAAAAAGATATCACGCTAAAACCGGTGAAACTCAATGAAAGTTTTGTCTTTAATAATATTCTTTTTGCTTCTAATAGCTTCGCGTTACCCGAGAATGGCTTAGCAGAATTATCACAATTGATACAAGTGTTAAATGATAACCCCACACTAAAAGTAGAGATCAGTGGTCATACAGATAACACCGGTAATACAAAAGACAATCTTACCCTATCTGCCAATCGAGCAAAAGCCATTGTAGATTATTTAATGTCGAAGGGTATTCATGCAGAAAGATTATCGTACAAAGGTTATGGAGACACACAACCCATTGCAGATAATAATACAGAAGAAGGAAGATCTAAAAACAGAAGAACAAGTTTTACCGTTACAGGTTTGTAATTATATCCCAACAGGGTAATTACCTATGTATAAATACGTGATTTCTGGATTTTGATTTTGCTGACATTGGTGGGTATGATTACCGATGAACACATCTATCAATTATCGCTAACGCGTATTACGGATATTGGCAGTATACTCACTAAACAACTCATCGATCATTTCGGATCTGCTTCTGCCATTTTTCATGCAAGAAAAAAAGAGCTTGCAGCAGTAGAAGGTATTGGAGAGATAAGGGCTAGTCAGATCAAAAAATTCTCAGATCATCATTCCTCTGAACAAGAATTAAAAAAGATCGAACAACATCAGCTTAGACTTCTTTTTTTAACTGATGAACACTATCCTCAACGACTAAAAAATTGCCCGGATCCTCCGTTGGTTCTTTTCTTTAGAGGCGACCGATCCTTAAATCCTTCAAGAATCATCAGCATTATTGGCAGCAGAAATGCAACAGACTATGGTAGAATGGTTACGGAACAATTGATCGAAGCCTTACAGCCTTATGATGTAATGATCGTAAGTGGATTGGCACACGGTATTGATGCCATCGCACACCGCTCTGCATTGCAACAACAGTTACCAACCATTGGAGTAATGGCACATGGATTTAAAACCATTTATCCAAACACGCATCGTTCATTGGCAAAAGAAATGATCCACCAGGGTGGACTATTAACTGAATTCTGGTTTGATACATTACCGGACAGACATCATTTTCCACAACGTAATAGAATTGTAGCCGGCATATCAGATGCTACCATCGTAATTGAAACTGCAGTGAAAGGAGGAAGTATGATTACTGCTGATCTGGCTTTTGAATATAACCGTGATGTTTTTGCTGTACCGGGTCGTATCACTGATCTGAGAAGTAGTGGTTGTCTGCAACTCATCGCTCAAAATAAGGCCACCGCATTTACAAGTCCTGATCAAATTATTCATGCGTTAGGCTGGTTAGAAACCAAAAAGAAAAAGAATCCCCAAAAAAAATTATTCCCCGAACTCTCATCAGAGGAACAGATCATTATCTCCATTCTCACAACACAAGAACAAATGCATGTGGATGAGCTATACCTTAAAAGTAAATTGCCCAGCTCAGCCATGGCCTCGGCAATACTCAACTTGGAATTACAGAATTTGATTATTCAACTGCCGGGGAAGAGGTACCAGTTGAGTTGATAGTCCATAGTCGATAGTCCATGGTAAAACAAAAGCATTAATTCATAGATAATATGCTATGGTCCATGGACTATGGACCACAAACCAAATCATTTTTTGGAATCAATATCCCCATTGAACTATCTTTGCACATGGCAACAAGAAAATCTTCTCCCAGCAACATTGCTGCAGCATCCAGGTTATTCGGTGAAGGTCTCACCTTCGATGATGTTCTGTTGATGCCCGCTTACAGCGAAATTCTTCCTCGCGAAGTAGACATCCGTTCTCAACTTACCAAAGCCATCACCTTGAATGTTCCGATTCTATCGGCTGCGATGGATACCGTAACAGAAGCAGGTTTGGCCATTGCATTAGCACGCGAGGGCGGATTAGGTATTCTCCATAAAAATATGACCATTGAAAAGCAAGCCGAACAGGTTCGCAAGGTAAAACGTAGTGAAAGCGGAATGATCATTGACCCTGTTACACTATTGGTTGATGCTACCATTGGTGATGCTTTGAAATTGATGAAGGAAAATAAAATCGGTGGTATTCCTATTATTGATGGCGGACAAAAACTTGTAGGTATTCTTACCAACAGAGATCTGCGTTTTGAAACGGATAAGAAAAGAAAAGTGAAAGAAGTAATGACGAAAGAGAATCTTATCACTGCTCCTGAAGGTACAGATCTGAAAAAAGCAGAAAAGATTTTACGTCAATATAAAATTGAAAAGCTTCCGGTTGTCAATAAACAAGGAAAACTTATTGGGCTAATCACCTACCGTGATATCATGCAGGTGAGCAATTTCCCTAACGGTGTAAAAGATAATTTAGGTCGATTATTGGTTGGAGCTGCATTAGGCATTACCCGAGATTTAATGGATCGAGCTTCTGCTTTACAACAAGTTGGTGTGGATGTGGTAACACTTGATAGTGCACATGGACATAGCAAAGGTGTAATTGAAGCATTGAAAGCACTGAGAAAAAATTTCAAACATTTACAGATCATTGCCGGTAACGTTGGCACAGCCGCTGGAGCCAAAGCATTAGCAGATGCAGGTGCTGATGCAGTGAAAGTAGGTATTGGTCCCGGATCTATTTGTACTACTCGTATTGTTGCAGGTGCCGGTGTTCCCCAACTCACTGCTATCATGGAAGCCAGCCATGCATTGAAAACAAAAGGTACTCCTATCATTGCAGATGGCGGTATTCGTTATACCGGTGATATGGTAAAAGCTTTAGCAGCAGGTGCCAATGTAGTGATGATGGGTAGTGTCTTTGCCGGCGTTCAGGAAAGCCCGGGTGACACCATCATCTATGAAGGTCGTAAATTCAAAGAATACCGTGGCATGGGAAGTTTGGGTGCCATGAGTCAAGGTAGTGGTGATCGTTATTTCCAAGATGTCGAAGACGACATTAAAAAGTTTGTACCGGAAGGAATTGAAGGACGTGTGGCTTATAAAGGAAGCCTGAGTGAGATCGTATACCAATATGTGGGTGGATTAAGAGCAGGCATGGGTTATTGTGGCGCGAAGAATATCAAAGCTTTACAACAAGCTACGTTTGTAAAAATCACCAATGCCGGTATGAAAGAAAGCCATGCACACGATATTGATATTACAAAAGAAGCTCCGAATTACAGTAGGAAATAAAGTTGATCTTATCGATCAAAAAGCTCCGGAAGATCCCGGGGCTTTTTTGTTTTTTATTCCGAACTTGGGGCAATAAATAGAGCTTGTGAAAATACCTTCTTTATATCTCGTTATATTATCAGGACTGCTGTTGTATGTGGCATGGCCTGCATCTTCTTTGATGCCATTGATTTTTATTGCTTGGATACCATTGTTGATGGTAGCAGATAGAGATATGACTGCTTCTCGTTTTTTCGGATGGACATTTCTCACAACATTGATCTGGAATACAGGCACTACCTGGTGGATGTGGAATTCAACAGATATTGGAACCATCGCAGCGATCATGTTCAATAGTATGTTAATGACCTTTCCATGGTGGGGTTATTATCATCTAAAGAAAAAAGGAAAACGGATCGGCTATATTTCTTTGATCGGCTTCTGGATGTGTTTTGAATACATCCATCATAACTGGCAACTCAGCTGGCCTTGGTTATCATTGGGTAATGTATTTGCTATGTATCCTGATATCATTCAATGGTATGAGTTTACAGGTGTTCAGGGTGGAACTCTATGGGTATTGATAGGAAATGTTTTTTTGTATGAAACGATCTTGTCTTATCAGCAAAAAAATCATTTTAAAAAGAAGGTAGCAATGATTGCAGGCATCTTAATCATTCCTATCATCATATCTATTTTGATCAAGCCGGTATTGAAAGAAGAAACAGCTAAACAGAATCTTATCATTGTACAACCCAATGTTGATCCCTATGGAAAATTCAATGCAGGATCTACCGCAGATCAGATTCATGCACTATTACAATTGACAGAACAAAGTATGGATAGCAATACTGCATTGGTATTATGGCCGGAAACAGCGATGAGCGATGCTGAGTGGCAAGACAATGTGCTATACAACAGCTATTATCAACCTGTATTTGAATTTAGCAAGAGACATCCATCTATCAATCTTGTTTCTGGAATTGAAACGTATAAAAATTATGGCTACGAGAAGCAAACCGCAACTGCAAGAATAACCGGTAGTGGAACTTATTATGATGCCTTCAACGCTGCAGTTCATATTAATAATGGATTACCGATTGCATTTTACAATAAAAGCAAATTAGTACCGGGTGTAGAATCATTACCAACATTTTTAAATTTCATGGCTCCGGTTTTTGAACAATTCGGCGGAACAACCGGAGGTTATGGCAGATCAGAAAGTGCAACTGCTTTTAATACTCCACAAAATCCATACAGCAGTGCTCCAATCATTTGTTATGAAAGTGTATATGGAGAATATGTAGGTGAATATGTAAAACAAGGAGCGAATATTCTCACCATTATGACCAACGATGGTTGGTGGGGAAATACACCCGGACATCGACAGCATTTACATTATGCGAGATTACGCGCTATTGAAACAAGAAAATGGGTAGCCAGAAGTGCCAATACCGGTATCTCAGCAGTAATTGATCCTATTGGAGAGATTAAAACCAGTCAACCATGGAATTCCAAAACCACGATCAAATATGCAGTACCGGTTGTGACCGGTGAAACATTTTATGTTCGCTATGGTGATTACTTATACAAGCTCGCTTCCATCATTAGTGTATTATTGATACTTTGGAAATTCTCTGACAGGTTAAGAAAAAAATAAATCACATGCACAAACAATGTACTTGGTCACATGGATCTATTCACTATCAAATATTAGGGAAAGGAACTGCTGTGGTATTGTTACATGGTTTTGGCGAAGACAGTAGTATCTGGAAAGAGCAAGTCAACTATCTACAAGAAAACTACATGGTGATCATACCCGATTTACCGGGAACTGGTGCTTCAGAATGGAATGTTGTGAATAGCGAATGGTCAATGGTGAATGATGTAAATGATTCACTGATTACAATTGATAAACTTGCAGAGTCTATCTATGCCATCCTAGTAACTGAAAAAATTGATCAATGTTGTATGTTGGGGCATAGCATGGGCGGATATATCACTTTAGCATTCGCTGAAAAGTACCCAGACAGATTAAAAAAATTTGGCCTGATTCATTCTACCGCATTTGCGGATAGTGAGGAAAAAAAGAATAACCGATGGAGAGGCATTGAGCTGATGCGAGAATATGGAGGCCATGCATTTCTTAAAACAACGATACCCAATTTATTCGGTGAAAAATATAAGCATGAACACTTGGAAACAATTGACCAACTGATCAAAAAAGCGTCTTTATTTTCTACCCCAATTTTACAAGCCTATTACTATGCGATGATGCATCGTCCGGACCGAACATCAGTTTTACAAGGCAACCCCTTACCCGTTCTGTTCGTTCTTGGAACAGAAGATGTAGCAGCACCCTTAAACGATGTTTTGCAGCAAACGCATCTTCCATTAAACTCGTATATTCATATACTAGACGGAGTTGGTCATATGGGTATGTTGGAATCAACAGAAAGGATGAATCACTATATCGATGCGTTCATACATCAATCCTAATATTTTTTATGAAGAAAACATTCTTCATAATATTTCTTCTGATATGCACATTACCCGCACTTTCCAGACATGTGGCAGGTGGGGAATTGTATTATGAATACCTTGGTTCCGGTAACGCACCTAATACCAGTAATTATAGAATCACACTACGATTATTTAGAGAATGTTCATCCAATGGACCACGTTTAGAAAATGAAAGAGTGAATGTGGGTATTTATGATAATGGCATTTTATTTTCAGAATTGTCTTTACCCATTATGGGAGGAGTCAATACACTTAAGTTAAGAACAGACTTGTTTCCTTGTCTTGTAGGTGATCCTGAAGTGTGTTACGAAGTAGCTATCTATTCTAATATTATTGCTTTACCGAATAATCAAAGTGGCTATCTATTATCTAGAACAGGTTGTTGCAGAATCGATAGAATATCGAACTTGGCTACACCTGTAAGTGTAGGAAGTAATTACATCACAAAGATACCCGGCACTGCTTCCCTTCCTGATGGACAACACAATAGTAGTCCACAATTTCGCGTCAGAGATACTGCACTCGTTTGTACAGAAAAAAAATTCGTACTTGACTTTGGTGCTACTGATGCTGATGGTGATAAGTTAACTTACTCATTCTGCGAAGGCTTCGCCGGTAACAGTGGGAGCAATACCGCTCCTATTCCACAAAGCCTGACACTAAATCCATTAAGCTATTCTTTCCCTTTTAGCGGTAGTCAGCCTCTTGGTGAAAGAGTAACCATTGATGCTGAAACCGGAATCATTTCAGGTATTGCTCCTGCCAGTGGACAATATGTGGTAAGTGTTTGTATCACAGAATGGAGAAATGGCAAACCTATTACAGAGCATCGAAAAGATTTTATTTTGAAGGTGGATGATTGTGATCTGATTGAAGCAGATCTGCCGGCAAGGATCGTAAAATGTGATGACAATACTGTCAAATTTGAAAATGGTTCTACCTCTTCTGGGATATCTTCTTATTTATGGGAGTTTGGAGTATCCGGTAACATGAATAATTTTTCAACGCTACCAACTCCTGTTTTTACTTATGCAGATACAGGAAAATATGTTGTTCGCTTAACTGTCAAGGGGCCGGAAGGATGTGAAGGAACAGACAGTACAGAAGTATGGGTATATCCGGGTTTCAAAGCAGATTTTAACAGTACCGGTTTCTGCGTGCAATTACCTTATCAATTTACAGATGCAAGCACTGCTAAATATGGAACTATCAACAGTTGGAAATGGAATTTTGGAGTTGATACCACGGTTGCTGATACAGCCAATATTGCCAATCCTCAATATAAATATGCCGGTGCATTGAATGCTTCAGTTCGGTTGATCGTAACAAGTACAAAAGGGTGCATGGATAGTGTAAGAAAAAATATTACCATTAGAGACAAACCTATCATTCAACTTCCTTTCAAAGATACCGTCATCTGCAGTATCGATAGTTTATTGATACCTGTAACCGGTTCCGGAAACTTTACATGGTTACCGAATCAGCATATTCTCGGAAGAAATACCAATCGACCGATCGTCTTTCCTAAAGACACTACTCAGTACATCGTAACCATGTCAGATAATGGGTGCACAAATACAGATACCGTCACAGTCAATGTAGTAGATTACATAACGGTACAAGTAGCGGCTGATACTACTATTTGTTTAACGGATCCTATTACGCTAAGAACAAATAGTCTTGCCACTTCCTATTCCTGGAGTCCGGCTTTAACGCTAAATGATTCAAGATCTAAAAACCCTCTTGCCCAACCTACTGCTACTACGACATACACTGTTACGGGTAATCTTGGGCGATGTCAGGCAACAGATCAAATAACCGTTACTGTTGCTCCATATCCACAAGTAAATATCATCACGCAAGATACTTCCATATGTTATGGAAGCAGGATACAATTAATGGCAGCATATAGTGGAACTGATTTCCGTTGGACTTCCTCACAATCATTATTCAATGCAAATACCATTAACCCACTGGCTGGCCCTGAAAAAACAACAGTGTATACACTTACAGTAAGAGATACCATTTCCGGTTGTCCTAAAACGGTAATAGACTCTATCAGAATCATCGTATCGCCCATGATATCTGTACATGCAGGAAGAGATACTACCATAGTTCCTGATCAGCTGCTTGCACTCAATGCCACTGCCTCAGGGGGAACTCAGTATCAATGGTCTCCAACCATTGGGTTAAGCAATCCTCTCATTCACAATCCGGTTCTGCAACTTGGAGATGATATAGATTCAATTCTTTACCGTGTTCGAGTAAGTGATCCTATTGGCTGTTATGGTGAAGACCATTTACTTGTAAAAGTGTTTAAAGGGCAACCTGATCTTTTAGTGCCGAGTGCTTTTACACCGAATAGTGACGGCAAAAACGATGTTTTACGACCCATTAGCATTGGCATCACTGAACTTCATTACTTCCGGGTATATAATCGTTGGGGGCAATTACTCTTTAGCACACAAGAGCAAGGTGTAGGCTGGGATGGAAATTTCAATGGTGTGAAACAAGGTTCAGGAACGTATGTCTACATCACACAAGGGAAAGATATTTATGGAAAACTAGTACACCGCAAAGGAACGGCTGTGCTGATTCGTTGATTTTATCTTCTCTTATAAGCTAAGTTTAGCTGTTTTAAAAGATCAAATACAAGAATCTTTGATTATTTGATAAAAAAAGCAGCAAATCATACCTGATTGTACTCTTAGGGGTGTTGTCAACCCGTTAAAAACTTTGAAGTTGGGTTGAATCGATCATATGGGGTGTAAATTCACACCATATTAGAATGGAAGGATGTTCCTAAACACATGAAAAAGACGCTACTCACCATATTTTTTTTAGGATTACTATTCACAACCTATGCCGGACATATTGCGGGTGGTGAGATCTATTATAGTTATTTGGGAGTAGGTAATGGTGCAAATACTGTTCGATATCAGGTGACCTTGCGTTTATTTCGTGATTGCAACGCTACCGGAAATAATGTTGCACAATTACCAGGTTCCGTTCAAATTGGTATTTACAACAATACACAGCCATCAACAAGATTCGGGAATCTTGTAACAGTAAATAGAACAGGCAATATTGAAACATTAAACCTTGGCAATCCCGATCCATGTATCACAGGAAATGTATCCGTGTGTTACCAATTGGCGAATTATTCTTTTACAGTTGAATTACCTATTACATCGGTTGGTTATATCATTATGTATCAAACTTGTTGCAGAACCGATGCCATTACAAATATTGTAAAGCAACAGGTAACTTCAACTACTGTTGGTGAAGGTGCAACCTACACCTGTACAATTCCCGGCACCAATAGCATCGCATCAGGCACCAACTCTAGTCCAGTCTTTGCTTTGAAAGACACAACCCTTGTTTGCCAAAATTCTCCTTTTAGCATTGACTTCAGTGCCACAGATCCGGATCAGGGTGATTCTCTATCTTATAGCTTATGTGCTGCATATAACCGCGGGAATACAACCAATGCTAATGATAACAACTATTCCAATCCTCCATTTGGTTTTGTAGGTTATACAAACGGGTTCTCGGGATCCAACCCTTTAGGACCATCTGCTACGATCAACCCTGTAACTGGCATCATTTCAGGTATCGCACCTGTTAATGGATTTTATGTGGTCAATGTATGTATCACTGAATGGCGTAATGGAGTAGCGATTTCAGAACATAGGAAAGATTTTACATTACGTGTTTCTGATTGTGCGTTAACCGGAGCAAGCTTAAAGCCCAGTTATATTACTTGCGATGGATTTACAATGAGTTTTCAAAATGAATCAACAAGTTCCAATATCACCGGGTATTTATGGGATTTTGGCGAAAGAAGAACTACCTCTACTTCTACGAATCCAACCCCAACCCATACTTATGCAGATACCGGCACCTACACTTTAAAGTTAAAAGTAACCAATGCACGGGGGTGTCAGGATTCTGCTACAGCTGAAGTGAGGGTCTATCCTGGTTTTACTCCTGATTTTAATGTGCAAGGCACTTGTTATTTGAACCCATTTTCTTTTAGAGACGCAACGACCACTGCACATGGTGTTGTAAACAGTTGGAAGTGGGATCTTGGTGATGTTACAACCAATAACGACGTATCCACCAGAAAAGATACTGCATGGAAATATGCAACACCACAAACCATCCAAGTAAAACTTGTTGCTACCAATAGTAAAGGATGTATCGACTCTATTACAAAGCCTGTTATCATACGTGACAAACCATTGGTCAATCTTGCTTTTAGAGATACACTGATTTGTAGCATAGATACACTCACACTTCGTACAACAATTGGAAGTGGTTCTATTGCATGGACCACCGATAGAGCAGCAAGTTTGTCGCGCATGCAAAACAGCAATACTCCGAACCCCATTGTTTATCCTGTTGATACAACTCGATACATTGTTACCATTAATGATAATGGTTGTGTTAACTCAGATACGGTCACTGTAAATGTGCTTGATTTTATTGATGTTGAATTAGGAATGGATACAAGTATTTGTCGAACAGATCAATTCACCTTAAGCCCAGTCAGTGATGCGCTTAGTTATCAATGGACCGCATCTACCGGTGTTCCCATTCCGGGTAATGCAAAATACCCGTTGGTTCGTCCATTGGTGAATACCACATATTATGTTACAGCGAATTTGGGATACTGTCAGGATAGAGATTCTGTTTTTGTTCGCGTTGCACCCTATCCACAAGTGTCTGTACAAAATGACACTACCATCTGTTTTGGAGATCGAATACAATTACAAGGCGCCATTGTTGGATCCGCATTTAATTGGTCTCCAAGTAGTACCCTGATCAATGCCAATACTTTATTTCCCATTGCCGGTCCTTCCAGAACCACACAATATGTGCTTACAGCTGTTGATACATTGGGATGTGATCGCCCAGTCAGAGATACCGTCACAGTTTTTGTGATACCACCATTCAATGCTTATGCTGGACGTGACACTTTTTTACTCGTCGGAAGATCTATTCAACTAAATGCAACAGGAGGAAATACTTATTTATGGAGACCTACAACAGGATTAGATGATCCTACCAGTGCTACACCGAATGTTACTTTACCAGAGACCATTGACTCTATTCGTTACATCGTTAGAGCCATTGCTCAGGGAGGATGTTATGCTGAAGATGATGTAATAGTGAAAGTTTTCAAAACCGGACCTGATCTTCTCGTACCATCCGCATTCACGCCCAATGGTGATGGTAAAAATGATATCATCAGACCTGTAGGCATTGGTATTGCTTCTTTACAGTATTTCAAGATATACAATCGTTGGGGACAACTACTTTTCTCTACCACAGAAACAGGTAAAGGATGGAATGGCAATTATAACGGTATCTTACAACCTGCGGGTACTTATGTTTATGAAGCACTCGGCACCGATCAATCCGGAAATCGTGTTTTCAAAAAAGGTACAATTGTATTGATCAGATAGCATGATTTGCTGATAGTATCTTGTGTATAGTAGAAAAAAATCTCCTTTTTTTGCCATACGCTATAACCCATTAACCATCTCCCACTTACCTTTACGGTATGAATAAAACCATTTTAATAACAGGTGCTACTTCCGGTTTTGGAAAAGCAATAGCATATGCATTTGCGGCAGCTGGATGGAATTGCATGATCACTGGTAGAAGAAAAGAAAGATTGGATCTCATTGCATCCGAGTTACAAGATAAATATTCCATCAAAGTGAAGACACTTGTATTGGATGTACAGGATAGAAAAGCAGTGATACAGACATTTGGACAGCTCCCTGAAGAGTGGCAGTCAATAGATGTGTTAGTGAATAATGCCGGACTAGCATTAGGACGAGATAGTTTTGAAAATGCGAATCTAGATGATTGGGATACGATGATCGATACGAATGTCAAAGGTTTGATGTATGTAAGCAAAGCCATCGTTCCTTTTATGATCAGCAGAAAAAAAGGTCATATCATCAATATTGGTTCTACTGCGGGTAAAGAAGTGTATAAAGATGGGAATGCCTATTGTGCCAGTAAACATGCCGTTGACGCTATCAGTAAAGCCATGCGTATTGATTTGCTCCAACACCGTATTAAAGTAACTGCTATTCATCCGGGCGCTGCAGAAACAGAATTCTCTATTGTAAGATTCAAAGGAGATGCATCAAAAGCAGATGCAGTATACGATGGATATCAGGCATTACAAGCAGAAGATATTGCCAATATCACTTATTACGCAGCTACTTTACCGGAACATGTTTGTATCAACGATCTGGTAGTAACCTGTACATCACAGGCCAATTCTTTTTATTTGCACAAATGATGATTTGAAAATACAGTGATAAAAATATCACTAGTGGTATCTTCATCACTGTATTTTCAAATGCTCTAAGTTTTGCAAACGAAGATGATATTCATGAATCATTTCCTCAACAACAGCTGCAGCAGGTTTAATCTCATGAATGAGCGCACTTACTTGTCCAATCTCTAATTCACCTTCTTCCATATCTCCTTCAAACATTCCTTTCTTTGCTCTAGCTCTACCTAATATTTGTTTCAATTCCTCTTCTGAAGCTCCACGTAATTCAGCTGCTTTGATCTCTTCGGCAAATTTGTTTTTTAAGAGTCGAACAGGTACTACTTTTTTCATAGCCAACTGAGTATCTCCTTCACTTGCATGAACAATTGCCTCCTTAAAAGACTGATGCGAGGATGCTTCCGGTGTACATACAAAACGGCTACCGACCTGAACTCCATCGGCTCCCAACACCATTGCTGCCAGCATTTGTGAACCCGTTGCAATACCACCTGCTGCAATTATCGGAATATTTACAGCCGCTCGTACCGCCGGAATCAATACCATTGTTGTTGTTTCTTCTCTACCATTGTGTCCGCCTGCTTCAAATCCTTCTGCCACCACTGCATCACAACCGGCTTCTTCTGCTTTTTTAGCAAACTTGCTACTACTCACAACATGTACAACTTTAATTCCCTTATCCTTCAAGAAACTTGTCCATGTTTTTGGATTACCGGCACTGGTAAAAACGATCGGTACTTTCTCTTCAACAATGATATTCATCAACTGATCAATATCAGGATACAACAAAGGAACATTCACACCAAAGGGTTGATCGGTAGCTGCTTTACACTTTTGAATATGCTCACGCAATACATTAGGATACATACTTCCTGCGCCCAATAAACCCAATCCCCCGGCATTACTCACTGCACTCGCCAATCTCCAACCACTCGCCCATATCATTCCTGCTTGAATGAGGGGGTAGCGGGTGGAAAATAATGAAGAGATGCGATTATTCGTCCATAGTCCATGGTCCATAGTCAATGGTTATTTTAATGATTTTTCAAATTTCGAGATCATCTTACAGAGTATTTCGTATTCAGCGTATGCTTTGTTAAAGATAATAGTATCAATATACGCTTTCTTCTTTGCAATAAACAGACAAGCAACAACTTCAACTGCAGACCTTAAAGCATAGCGTAGAAATCTTGTAAATTCAGGATTGGTTTGCCCTGTCGATCCTTCTGCAATATTCAAAACAACTGAATCAGCTGCTCGTCGAATTTGATTGGATAGATTGTACATTTCATAATTAGGAAAGTTGGCGGCAATCTCTTGTATTAGTATTGAAAGATCAAGAGACCTATTCCAAATTTGTAATGATTCAAACTTAAAAGCCATACACCGAATATATCGGTTCCGAATATTCAAAAAACAGGTATTAATACTAAGTATAAGTACTTATTCTAAACACAACCACTATGGTCTATGGACAATGGACTATCAACCAACTATCCAAAATCAATCTCCGTATTATCACCAATATTCAAACTTCTGCTGAGGCCTTTCACAGAAGCATCGCTACCGATGAGAGAATTATCGAGAACTACTTCATAAAGACTCGTGTAAGATCCAATGATACTGTCACGGACGATAGAGTGTTTAATGGTAGTATTAGCACCTATTGCTACGTGTGGACCAATAATAGAGTTAGAGATATCACAACCGGGTGCAATACTTACCGGTGGGATAATGATAGTGTCTTTAAAATCATGCCCATCAACGATATTGCCACCAAACTTTTTCAACAAGGTAGCATTGCTTTCGAGTAAAGTTTCTTTTTTCCCGCAGTCAAACCAATTCTTCACTTTGAATGATTGAAACTTAGCACCGCGCTTGATCATACAATCTAAAGCATCTGTAAGATTGTATTCTCCATACGTTTTAATATCCTGTGTGAAGAGATGATGCAAACATTCGAAGAGGAAATGGGTTTCTTTGATCTTATATAAACCCACCAGTGCCATATTACTTTTTGGAATCGCAGGTTTTTCAACAACCTGTTCAATAAAACCATCATCGCCGATTGATGCTACTCCAAAATTTCTTGGATCATCCACTTTTTTGATACCCAACATGCTGTATGGACTATTCACCACTTCTTTTACATCATACTCACAAATGGTATCTCCTAGGGCAACAAATACTTCATCTTGTCCAACAATATTTCTGGTCAATTCAATCGCATGTCCTGTACCTTGCCGTTCATTCTGATATACAAAATGTGCTGTCATATCAGGATAAGTTTGTTTTACATAATCCTGAATTTTTTCACCCAAGTATCCTACTATAAAAATGAATTCATTGATTCCTGCTTCTCTCAGTTGATCTACGATATAACTAAGGATGGTTTTTCCTGCAATAGGGATAAGCGCTTTGGGTTGCGTATAAGTATGAGGTCTCAGTTTTGTACCTGCACCCGCTACTGGTATGATTGCTTTCATGGGAGATATTTTTTGATGAGCCCATTCGCACCATGCTTACAACTGCCCCACCCGGAAGCGGTTTTGCTCATCAAGAGGTCGAAAATAGGAAAATCTGGGCATTGGGCAAGTGGTGTGGATATTTGGCTGAAGCCAAAGCTGCTAGCTTTGAGCCACCAGCTACGAGCATATTGGGTAAGTAACATGATCTAAAACTTATTGCGTTTACTTGTTCTAATTGATTAACCATAAGCTTAAGGCTAGAAGCTCGCAGCTCGTAGCTCATAGCTTCTTATATTTGCACTAAATACTTCATCATGCAAAGAGATACCCTCGTATTCGATCTTATCAGACAAGAATTGGAACGTCAGCGTCGTGGCATTGAATTGATCGCTTCGGAAAATTTTACCAGTTTACAGGTTATGCAGGCCATGGGCAATGTAATGACCAATAAGTATGCAGAGGGTTATCCGGGAAGAAGATATTATGGGGGTTGTGAAATTGTGGATCAAACAGAACAGTTGGCTATCGATAGACTTAAACAAATATTTAATATTGAATACGCCAATGTGCAGCCACATAGCGGTGCGCAAGCAAATGCTGCATTGATGCTGGCAATCTTACAACCCGGAGATAAAATTTTAGGTCTTGATCTTAGTATGGGTGGACACCTCACACATGGATCACCGGTAAACTTCAGCGGCAAATTATATGAACCGCATTTTTATGGTGTGAAAAGAGAAGATGGATTGGTTGATTATGAAATGCTGGAAGAAAAAGCCAGAACGGTAAAACCCAAACTGATTATTTGCGGTGCCAGTGCTTATAGCAGAGATTGGGATTATGCACGCATTCGTAAAGTAGCAGATGAAGTAGGTGCTTTTGTATTGGCTGATATTGCACACCCGGCCGGACTTATTGCCAAAGGTTTATTATCTGATCCTTTTGACCATTGTCATTTCGTAACATCAACAACACATAAAACCTTGCGTGGCCCAAGAGGCGGTGTGATCATGATGAAAAAAGATACTGAGAACCCTTTTGGCTTGAAGGATGTCAAAGGCAACCTTCGTATGATGAGTAACCTGATCGACATGGCTGTATTTCCGGGTACACAAGGCGGACCTTTAGAGCATGTGATTGCTGCGAAAGCTATTGCCTTCGGTGAAATTTTGACGGATGAATTCTTGACCTACCAACAACAAGTACAAAAGAATGCCCAGGCCATGGCCAAAGCTTTTGTGGATCGTGGTTATCAGATCATTAGTGGTGGTACAGACAACCACTTGATGTTGATCGATCTGAGAAATAAAAATATCAGCGGTAAAAAAGCAGAACAAGTTCTGGGTCATGCGGATATCACCGCGAATAAAAATATGGTGCCTTATGATGATAAAAGCGCTTTTGTAACATCCGGCATCCGATTTGGCGTAGCTGCGATTACCACTCGTGGAATGATTGAAAAGGATATGGAATTTGTGGTAAATTCAATTGATCAGGCTTTGATGAATGCCGATGATGAATCAAAACTCAAAGAGATCAAGAAACAAGTGAATGATTTCATGTCGCAGTTCTCTTTGTATCCTGAAATGAATTAAGGAAGGTTCAAGAAGAAAGAGACAAGGAACAAGGCTGTTTATTAAATGAAATTTTATGATACAACGTGTACAATCATTGTGGTTATTGGCTGCATCCATTTGTGGATTCGCTACTTTGAAAATGCCTTTCTATGTAGGAAGCGTTGGCGCTGCTCCAGCAGAAGAATTCACAGCTATGAGCCATTTACTCATTCTGATACTTTCTATTGCTGCTGCTATTGTGGCGTTGGTATCTATATTCTTGTATAATAACAGACCACTTCAACTTAAAATAGCATTAGCAGGAATGGCAGTGAGTATCCTGAATATTGTACTTTACTTTGTATTCACTAAAAAATATGATACCGGTGCTATCGCTTTGGGTGCTGTGTTTAGTTTTGCTATACCTATTTTCTTTATCATGGCGATGATCGGAATCAATAAAGATGAGAAGCTGGTCAAGAGTGTAGACCGATTGAGATAATACTTAGACTTTTTAAAAATAAAGCCACAGATTCACTGATTGCTGTGGCTTTATTTTTTATAGGAACTTTCCTGTATAACTTTCTTTTATTTTTTTGATCCCTTCAGGAATGCCTGCATATACAACTTGTCCGCCAGCATCCCCCGCTTCAGGTCCCATATCGATCAACCAATCAGCGGATCTGATCACATCCGTATTGTGTTCGATCACAATCAATGAATGCCCTTGCTCGATCAATGCTTGAAATGAAGCAAGTAATTTTTTGATATCGTGGAAATGAAGTCCTGTTGTAGGTTCATCAAAAATAAAAAGCATATGCCCCACCCCTTTTCCTTTACCCAGGAAACTGGCGAGTTTTACACGCTGCGCTTCCCCACCACTAAGGGTATCGCTGCTTTGTCCGAGCTTAATATATCCCAAACCTACATCCTGCAAGGGCTGTATGGCTGTTTTAATATTTTTTTCCTCTGCAAAAAAATCGAGTGCTTCGTCTACACTCATATCCAACACATCAAAAATACTTTTGCCTTTGTAGTTGACTTCCAGCACTTCCTCCTTGAATCGTTTGCCGTTACAAACATCACAGGTAAGATGCACATCTGCCAGGAATTGCATTTCAACAATTTGTTCTCCCTCACCTTTACACGCATCACATCTTCCACCATCAACATTGAAAGAAAAATGTTTGGCTTGAAATCCTCGCATTTTTGCTAAAGGCTGTTTGGAATAGAGATCACGAATGGTATCATATGCTTTGATATAGGTAATTGGATTACTTCGTGATGATTTACCAATAGGATTTTGATCCACCAATTCAATCTGAGAGATATAATCTGTATCACCACTGATCTTGTTATGCAAACCGACTTTTTCAGCAGGTTCACCTTTCATTTTCTTTAACGCAGGATACAAAACTTGTTTTACCAGCGTAGTCTTACCACTACCACTGACCCCACTTACTACACACAGTGTATTCAAGGGAAAAGTAACTGTAATATTTTTCAGGTTATTCTGTGCTGCACCTTCCACAATGATGGATCGATTCCATTTTCGTACTTTTTCCGGTGCTTCGATCTTTAGTTTTCCTGTAAGGTATTTACCGGTCAGGCTTTCCGGATGATGAGTAATAGTATCATAATCACCTTCAGCAACTACTTCTCCGCCTAAATGAGATGCTAACGGCCCCATATCAATGATATGATCTGCTTCACGCATCATCATCTCATCGTGTTCAACCACTACTACTGTATTACCGAGATCTCGTAAAGATTTCAATACGCTGATCAGTCTTTCTGTATCTCTGGAATGTAGACCAATAGAAGGCTCATCCAAAATATATAAAGAGTTGGTAAGATTACTACCCAAGCTTCTTGTCAATTGGATACGTTGACTTTCACCCCCACTCAATGAATTGGCCAAACGATTCAATGTGAGATAGCCCAATCCAACATCCAATAAAGTTTGTAATCGCTGATGAATTTCAATAAGGATTCTCTTAGCGATCTGTTGATCATTTTCAGACAGTTTCAATTCATTGAACCATTGTTTAAGATCACGAACCTGCCATTCGCACAACTCACCAATATGCTTACCCCCTACTTTCACATACAAGGCTTCTTTACGCAATCGATATCCTTCACATGCCGTACAAGTTGTTCTACCTCTGTATCTACTCAACAATACCCTGAATTGTACCTTATATAAATTCTGTTCTACATCTTTGAAAAAATCATCTATACCATAAGCTCCACTGACGCCTTTCCATAATTGCTGATATTGTTCTTTAGTAAGTTCTGCAATGGGTTTATGGATCGGAAAGCCAACCTTAGAAGCGCCTTTGATGAACTGGTCTTTCCACCAACTTAATTTTTCTCCTTTCCATGGAGCTACCGCACCTTCATAAACACTCAGTCTTCGATCAGGTATCACAAGATCAGTATCAATTCCTAATACCTGACTGAATCCTTCACAAACCGGACAAGCACCATAAGGATTATTAAAAGAAAAAAGATTGGGGACAGGTTCTTCAAACACAATACCATCCAATTCAAAACGATTGCTAAAATGATGAAGATGATCTCCATCTACTTCCACGATCATTTCTCCATCTCCTTCATAAAAAGCTGTGTTCACTGAATCAGATAAACGATGAACGTCTTCTTCTTCAAAATCTTTGACCACCATTCGATCGATGAGAACATAAACATCATTTTTAGATGCTTTTGAAACCGGGATGACTTTTTGTAAAGCCTTATCATCCATTTCTGTGAGTTCTTCGATACGCAATATTTGCCCTTCACCGGTCTTAGTCCATATCCTTGAAAAACCTTTCTGCATCAGGATATTCAATTCTTCGCGAGTATCTCTATTGGCATGTTGTTTAAAAGGCACCAATATGACCACCTTGGTTCCGTGAGGAAGTTTTTTTACAAATGATACGACATCTGAAACATCATCTTTTTTTACCTCTTTGCCACTGATGGGAGAAATGGTCTTTCCTGTACGCGCATACAATAAACGCAGGTAATCATAGATCTCGGTCATACTACCCACGGTACTTCTGGGGGTACGTGTAATGACTTTTTGTTCAATGGCGATGGCCGGACAAAGACCTTTAATATAATCCACATCAGGTTTTACCATTCTTGCCATGAACTGACGGGCATAAGCACTCAAACTTTCTGCATAACGTCTTTGTCCTTCGGCAAATAAAGTATCAATTGTAAGTGAAGATTTACCACTGCCTGAAACACCTGTGACAACAATCAGTTTATTACGGGGAAAGGCTACGGTTACATTCTTTAGGTTGTGCATCCTGGCCCCTTTTACCAGTATGGTATCAGTATTTTCCAACTCCCGTGAAATTTTTTGTTTCGTCTTTGTAGCCATAAGTGCAGCAATTTAAACACAATAATGACCGGTAGGTTTAGAAAAAGAGAAGATTTACCTGAATCCTTTAGAAAACAGATGTGAAAAATGTGAATAACCATTTCATTGAAAAACAATGTATCCACAAAAGAAACCAGCATATAAAAGATAATTAATTTAACATAATCGATTTAAAATCAGGATAAATGAATCCTGAGAGTAACGCTTTTTACAATCCAATATCCTGTTTTTAAAACGTAGCCAAACGACCCAAACATGAAAACATTAGACCATGTGTCTGATATTGATCTGATCCGCTCCTTTCAGGAAGGCGATGCCGGCTCCTTTGAGGTTTTAGTGAATCGATACAAAGACAGGATCTATTCATCGATTCTTTTCTTTGTGAAAGACACTTACCTCGCTGAGGACCTATTCCAGGACGTATTTATCAAGATCATCGACACTTTAAAGAACAGACGTTATACGGAAGAAGGGAAATTCCTGCCTTGGGCCCTGCGCATTGCGCATAACCTGTGTGTTGACTATTTCCGCAAAGTAAAAAGAGCTCCGGCTATCAAGACCAGCGACAACCAGGATATTTTTGAAGTGATACAGATCACGGAAGAAGGACCTGATGCAAAACTCATGCGTGCGCAAAGTCATGACCGCGTTCGTAGAATGCTGGATCTACTGCCTGAAGAACAAAGAGAGATCATTGTTTTAAGACATTATGCCAATCTGAGTTTTAAAGAGATCGCACAAATCACCAATTGCAGTATCAATACTGCTTTAGGACGTATGCGATACGGGCTTATCAATCTTAGAAAAATGATGGTAGAGAAACAGATTGCCTTATAAGTTTGCTCACACTTGTTACGATAAAAAATAAAGCCCCGATCTAAAAAATCGGGGCTTGTCAATTTTATGAAACTGTATTTACTATTTTTTCTTTTCAAACGCTGCTTTCATCGCATCTAAATGATCAATGAATTTTTGTACGTTAGGTACATACCCATATTTAATATCACTCAAAGGATTACCCTCCAGATCCAAGAACATATATAACGGCTGCGCATTGAAACCAAATTTGGTGATCTCATAATCTAAATTCTTCTGACCCACATTTGTGATCATATTTCCATTCTTGTCTTTGTAATGTTCGCTTTCTGGCAACTCTGTATCATACTCATCCACATACAAACTAACCAGTACAAAATTCTCTTTGATCCTCTTTAATACTTCAGGGTTTTTCCACACCTGCTCTTCCATCTTTCGGCAGTTAGCACAAGTATGTCCGGTAAAATCGAGCATTACAGGTTTGTTTAGTGCTTTTGCGGCAGCCATTCCTTCTTCCAGATCAAAATAAGCTACCAACCCAAAAGGCACTTTTAGTTTATCGGTATATTTTACCGGAGCTTGTGCAGTAGCAACATTACTGTTTGATACCACTGCCGTATTATTTCCGATCTTATATTTCAAATCATCCAGATTGAATTCCTGTGTTGTAGATGGAGGGATGAATCCACTCAATAATTTTAAAGGTGCTCCCCATAAACCCGGTATCATGTACACAGTAAAACTAAATGCTATGATGGCGAAAAATAAACGTGGAACGCTTATGAATTTCAAATCACTATCATGAGAAAATTTAAGTTTACCGATCAGGTATAATCCCATCAATCCAAAAATCACGATCCATAAAACCAGGAATACATCTCTGTTCAATAACCCCCAATGATAAGTCAGATCTACATTCGATAAGAATTTCAAGGCCAATGCCAATTCAATAAAACCAAAAGTTACTTTCACTGAATTCAACCAACCACCACTCTTTGGTAAGGATTGTAACATAGATGGGAAAAAGGCAAATAAAGAAAATGGAATGGCCAGTCCAAGACCAAATCCCATCATTCCGATGATCGGTGCTATACTTACACCTTGGGTACTTGTTTGTCCGAGTAAGGTACCCACCAATGGTCCTGTACAAGAAAAGGAAACAATGACCAAGGTCAATGCCATAAAGAAGATCCCCAATAAACCACCTTTTCCCGCCTGCTGATCTGCTTTATTCGCCCAACTATTAGGTAGCGTTAATTCAAACGCACCAAAGAAAGAGATCGCAAAAACAATAAAGAATGCAAAGAATAGCAAATTAGAAACCGGATGTGTTGAGATCGTATACAAAATCGTATCTCCGAAGATCAATGTCAATATCAGTGTTGGCACTGTATAGATCAAAACGATACTAAGAGAATACCACAAAGCATTGCGAATACCTTCAGCTCTGCTTTTGCTTCTTTTTAGGAAAAAGCTCACTGTTACAGGTATCAAAGGAAATACACAAGGTGTAATGATAGCGAGTAACCCTGTGATGAAACAGATGAGGAAAATATTCCACAATGATTCATCTCCTGTTGTTGAAGCATCAGTTCCCGTTACATCAGCAGATGGAATAGTGACCGATACCGATTCAGAACCACTTGGAAATTCATCTCCACCAATACCCAGCCAGTCAAAGCTTCCTCTGATCTTCACGGTATCTTTCCTAATCTTTAAAAAGTATTGGAATGTGGCACTGTCTGCATAAACCACTGAGCTCTGTTCTGCACCTGCCGGTTTTACAGCTTGTCCTGCACCAACAGATTGAATAGAATCAATAATAAAACGACTATCTGATTTTGTTGTATCCTGATTGAGTGTACTAATAAACACATCTTCCGCATATTGTTTTTGTACACCAAACAGCTGTAATCCTTTACCAATGGTTGCTTTCACAGTAACTACTGCAGTTGTATCTGAAGTACGTTCTGCCTTGAAAGAAAACTGCACAGGTCTGTTTTCCTGTGCAGTAAGTATATTGGTAAAAGATAATGCTGTAATAAATAGGGTCGCTAAAAAATACTTCATACTTATTGTAGCTTAATATCAAAAGATTTTTTGGTAGGAGGTAAACACTGCGCATCATCACAAACCATATAATCAATGGTTCCTGTAACATTGGTTTTTACCTTTCCTTTCAATTTTACAGTTTGTACATATTGTACTTTGTTGGATAGATAGAGGACGTCTGTCTGAAAGATTTCATCATAGATCTTTTCTACTTTTCCAATCTCTTTTGGAGTGCCAACCAGCGAGATCAATGGATTTGGTTTTACGGTCATTTTTGTAGGAATCGGACCGCCTTTTCCTGTTTTTTGAGAGTAGATATGCCAATTACCTTGAATGGTTGCAGTTAATACCACATCATATGTATCAGCTGTTTTTTTCTTGGCCTCGAAAGTCCAGCTAACCGGATCTTTAATCTGTGCTGTAACCACTCCGGTGATCATCGTCAACAAAACAGTGTAAAATATTTTTTTCATACGTTAGATATAAAGACGTTACTGGTTTAAGATCCTTACCATTAATTCAAACCTAATAATTCAAATACTTTTTTCCCATCCAAATTATTCAATGCAGTTGATGTAGCTCTTTCAGGATGCGGCATCATACCAAACACGTTATTGGCAGCATTTCTGATACCTGCAATATTTCTCACAGCACCATTCGGATTGTATGCTGCATCAATATTTCCATTTTCATCACAGTAACGGAAGATAACTTGATTATTTGCTTCCAGTTGATCCAATGTTGCATCATCTGCAAAAAATCTTCCTTCACCGTGTGCAATAGGAATCTTCAAGGCTTCACCATTGCCATTTTTAATATATACGTTCTTACAGATAAATTGTTGATTGGCATTTTGAAGCAATACACCGGGTAGCAAGCCACTTTCACAAAGAATTTGAAAGCCATTACAAACGCCCAATACTTTTCCGCCTCTGTTGGCAAAATCAATCACACTTTGCATCATCGGGCTAAATCGAGCAATGGCACCACAACGGAGATAATCACCATAAGAAAAGCCGCCAGGCAGAATAATGCAATCATCGGTAGAAAACATACTCAGGTCTTTGTCTTTATGCCAAAGCATGATCACTTCTTTACCCAGGTCCTGTTGTAATGAATCCTGCATATCCCTGTCACAATTAGATCCCGGGAAAACGACAACACCGAATTTCATGAAAATTGATTTATAGATGATTACGTCCTTATTTCAAGGCAAAAGACCCAAAAACAGGGACACGACTAAATTTTGACTCAAAGGTACGTTTGCTCAAGTTAATACACCCCTAATTTTTCAACAGATACCAGTTATTAAGGGCAATAATAACGATGGCCGCAATAAATAAAAGATTGGGGAAGCTGAGATTTCGTGGATTGGAAAAGGCATTGGCCACAAAAGCACTGATGGGTATTAGACATAATATGCCTGACTCTAATCCTCCTAGCTCAAAAATGAAGGGTACCGGTAATAAGGTGAACAACATTACAATCATCACCCCCCAATTTTTACGGATTTGTATCACCATTCGATTGATACTAACCTGCCAAAAGAATAGTCCACATAATAGTAGAGCCCCAAGTCCAATAATACCCCTCAAAAAAACAGTTCCGGATGCACCATTGGGAATACCTAGGTAAAAATCAGGTATCATGGATTGAAATTCCAGTAATCGGTCAGTTAGAAATAAGATAGCCAACACAAAATAATAAGGTAGAGCAATGCCCATTAACAGAATCAGCCATTCTGCCAATCGAAAAGGTCGTACTACTGCCAATGCAAATAATACCACACCTGCTAATATAGCCATTGGATGATAACACAATACAGCAAGACCGGTGATCATTCCCGTATTGAATAAAAGCGTTTTAGGATTGGGGTGATTATATAGTCGGCTAAGTTTTACGAAAATCCAGATCACAAGAGAATTAGACACCAATGCCGGAGAAATAGCACACCATTGAGGGATAATGGCCGTAAGCAATACATACGTCATCGCCGGTACATAGTTCGATGTTTGGTACATTCTCAGCTCATTCAGTGCTAAATTCAATCGAATAGCTTGTACCAATACCAGACCATGATACAAGAGTAATCGAATCACAGAAGGCAATGATGCGATATAACGATCTAGGATCAGAGAGATGAGTCCATCATTTGTGCCGCTATTCGTGTCAATCACAGGTGATTCAGTCAAAAAATGAAAATGAATCCCTATGCTTAATACAATTAAGAAAAAAATATTGATGAATGACTTATCTCTAAATAATCCGACCACAAAAAGATATCAAAGGGTTAGTAATCAATTTTTGCAAAACAGGTGTAGCCTCTGTATTGACAAGGAATAATCAATTGTCTGGCTCCTACTTGCTTTGCATGTCTGGGCATAAAGTTATAACCTCTATCCAAATTTTTAAAGGTTGGATTTCGATTGATTTGTCCATTGGGCGCAATACTTTGATCAGATAGTATATTATCTCTTTTCTCCTGAACATTGAAAAGGAAGTGCAGTTTATCCCCTGCATTCAGCATACCGAATCCAATATAATTATCCGTATTATCATCATATTGTGATTTTCTGATCACGTTGCTCCATTCCATTTTACCGGTTTTATCAAATGAGATAACGGTTACATTGTCTGCATAATAACGAGTCATATTATTATTGAATGTATTCATCCGCCACCATGGATAAAAACCAAGTGGGCTATTCCAACTGTAATAATCAAGCTGCGACCAATAAGGCGAACCATAGAGATAATCCCATCTGCTGAGAGTATTACCACGGGTGCTACTGTATGCAGATTCGGAGATCACAATGAAACCACCATCTTTTCGAAGGATGATATTATTCAAAAAGAAATCATTGAAAGCCGTTTTAGTATTGCCTTCATTCCGTGCATCGGTTCTAAACTCGTCTGTAAATACAGTAGCGGTATTGAGCATCTCTTTTTGTGCATCTTTATCCCATAGATAGTAATAAAGACCATCAATATTACCCCTTCTTTGCTTACTGAAATAAGAGGTCACGATATAGTGCCTGTTTAAGTTATCGGCTTTGATACGTATGTCATCCAGATAAAATCCTTTGATTGACAAATCGGTAAGCTGTACCACATCAGCATACGCTTTTTTGGTGACCAGTGTTACTTTATTGATATTGTCATTCTGAGAAGTACCGGAAGCTCGAATACAAGCCATATCGCCATCATTATCAACAATAAACTCAGAGAGAAAGTCATTGCGTTGTGGCATTTCAACACCTACCCTACTTTTTTTGAGTAGATTCAGTTCTTTATCAAACAAGGCTGTGGTTAGCACATGCATTCGATCATTCCTACTGCTGATCTTAAAGATCATGATCTTCTGTTTGTCTTCACTGAAAAGAACAGTATATACATTTCTGTTACTAGCGTAGGTCATATTACTGGTGGTATCCAGTTGAATAGGATCTCCTATTCGCTTTCCTTTTGAGTCAAACTTCACTGCCATGCAGTAAAAGACATTTCTACGCTGAAACTGATAAAACATATAGGCAAAGCCAGGGTAGATCTGAAACTCAGCACTAATGGTACGTTCGGGCAGGAAATCGAGTTTGTTTTTCTCGACCATTTTCATACCATTATCAAACACACACATGAAACCGATATCTCGATAGCTCTTATACACTAAAATATTCCCATCTACTTTACCCAAAACTTCAAAATTCATGACACGGGCATCTTCCCTGTCCGGCTCAGAGTATGTGATCTGTTGGGCAAAAATTGATTGACCTGTCAGGAAAAGAAGGCATGTTAGAAAGAAGAGGGATTTTTTCATTTCCGAACCCGTTTTAAGTATTTCAAATGTAAGGTATATGGCTTATACAAGGCAAGTAAGGTCTGAACCGATTTACGAATAGTTTTAACATAGAAACAGCTACCCGGCCCAATAGTTGCTTGAAAGGGGGTGAAATAAATCTTAATTTATTGTATCGAATACTCTTTATGGTTACTTGAAATTTCCTATACATTTGTTAAAGATTCAGGCACAAATGCCGGACTCTACTTCGAGTGAGTAAGAATTTAAACAAGGTTACCTCTGCAGGACTCATCATTGCACTTGGTATCATCTACGGCGACATCGGTACTTCCCCTCTTTATGTACTGAATGAAATCATTCATGGAAAAGTTATTAGTGAAGCACTGATCTTAGGGTCTTTGTCCTGTGTTATCTGGACACTCACCCTTCAAACCACCATCAAATATGTAATCCTGACCCTGAAGGCTGATAACAAAGGGGAAGGTGGCATTTTTAGTTTGTATGCATTGGTGCGAAGAAGAAAAAAATGGCTGGTAGTGCCTGCCATGATCGGGGGAGCTGCATTATTGGCTGATGGCATCATTACTCCACCTATCTCAATTACCTCTGCTATTGAGGGCTTACGACAACTGCCTTCTTTGAGTCATATTCAAACCAGTACTATTGTTGGTATTGTGATTGCGATCATTAGTTTGATTTTCTTTATGCAGCAATTCGGTACAGCATCGATCGGTAAAATGTTTGGACCCATCATGCTCATATGGTTTGGCATGTTAGCTGTTTTAGGTGCAATTCATTTACTAGATGATATAGCCATCTTCAAAGCATTCAATCCATATTATGCTTTTGAATTGCTGACCATGTATCCGAAAGGATTCTGGTTATTAGGTGCGGTTTTCCTGTGTACCACAGGTGCTGAAGCCTTGTACAGTGATTTGGGACATTGCGGAAAAGGAAATATCCGTATCTCATGGATGTTTGTAAAATGCTGTCTCATATTGAACTATCTCGGACAAGGCGCCTGGTTACTGGCCAACTATGAGGGCGGACCTATTCCTGAAAATCTCATTGCCGGTGGTTTCAATCCATTTATTGGTATCATGCCACAATGGTTCAAACTGGCGGGTATCATTATCGCAACCACTGCTGCTATTATTGCGAGCCAGGCGTTGATATCAGGTTCATTCACTTTGATCAGTGAAGCGATGCGTTTGAATCTTTGGCCTAAAATGAAGATTCATTATCCTACAGAAGAAAAAGGTCAATTATATATTCCGGGAATCAGTTTGCTATTATATGTAGGTTGTGTGGCCATCGTTTTATATTTCCAGAAATCAGCAAACATGGGTGCTGCATATGGATTGGCCATCACCATGTGTATGATCAGTACATCCATACTTTTTGCCAATTTCCTTGTAAGCAGAAGGGTGCTACCTGTTTGGATCTATCTCTATCTGATCGTTTATCTCGCCATTGAATTATCATTCCTGGTTGCCAATTTGGAGAAATTCATGCATGGCGGTTATGTAACACTCATTGTTGGTGGAGCATTGTTCGCAGTGATGTATGTATGGTTCAGAAGTAGAAAGATCAAAAATAGGTACGTGGAATTTGTAAGGATGGAACATTATATTCCCATGATTCAGGAATTAAGTAATGACAAAACCATCCCCAAATACGCTACCCACTTGGTGTACATGACCAGTGCCAACAACCCCAACGAGATCGAGCATAAGATCATGTATTCTATCCTGAATAAAAAACCCAAGCGTGCCGATATCTACTGGTTTGTGCATGTGGATGTTTTGGATGATCCTTATACCTGCGAATATTCTGTAGAACATATTATTCCGAATGATATTATTCGTGTTGAATTCCGACTTGGATTCAGAGTGGAACAAAGAATCAATCTCATGTTCAGAAAAGTTGTAGAAGAACTGGTAAATAATAAGGAAGTGAATATTACCAGTCGGTATGAGAGTCTTGAGAAAAATAATGTTGTTGGTGATTTCCAATTCATTGTATTGGAAAAATACTTGAGTCAAGATAATGAGTTGCCATTCTTTGAGCGCGTCGTTATGAAATTGTATTTCTGGTTAAAAGAGATCAGTTTGGGTGAAGAACGCGGCTTTGGACTTGACCCGAGCAATGTGACCATTGAAAAATTCCCGCTGATCGTTGCGCCGGTTTCCAAGTTGAATCTAAGGCGTGTATATTATGAAGGAAGCGATTTTGAATGAAACATATCTCTCCTGAAGAACTCAAACAACGAATAGATGATGATTCATTGTTTCTTTTAGATGTAAGGGAACAAACAGAACATCAGGAATTCAATATTGGTGGTAAGTTGATACCA
The DNA here is from genome assembly GCA_039795345.1 of Bacteroidota bacterium. Taxonomy (GTDB): domain Bacteria; phylum Bacteroidota; class Bacteroidia; order Chitinophagales; family Chitinophagaceae; genus Sediminibacterium. The sequence goes on along the minus strand of JBDKEH010000110.1, from coordinate 10,726 downwards.
CTAGGGGAACTCATGCTACATAGTCACGAAATACCATCAGAAAAGACAGTGGTAGTCTATTGCAAAAAAGGAATCAGAAGTCAAATCGCTATTCAAAGACTCGAAGAAAAACTAGGTCTCACCAATCTGATCAATCTCAAAGGCGGCATGGATGCCTGGAAGAAAGTTTTTGACTTTTGACTTTTCACTTTTGACTTACCCAATCAATATTTTAGAATATCTCGGATGAAATTATGATACTCATGAAAAGATGGAAGATTGTTATGCCCACCGCCCTCAATTCTGATCAATGTGATCTTATGCGGATTAAAGCTTTGTAGTTTCTCACTATGACTAATCGGTATCAACCAATCTTTGGTTCCATGAATGATATAAGTGTGGCAGTTCACTTTTTGAATCCATTTATCAGTCCGTAGGTGAAAACGAAGTACATACTTAATAGGCAGTATCGGCATAAATCGCTCTGCTACTTTTTTGAAACTATAATACGGTGCATCCAATATCAAATAACGGGGTGTGTTATCTGATGCGATTTTGGCCGCAAAACCACTTCCCATACTTCGCCCATATACAAGGATATGGTGTTGCTCATATTTTTCTGATAGCTTTTCATAAACAAATTGCATATCATTCAGCATATCCCTTTCTGTACGCTTGCCGGTACTTTTTCCAAATCCTCTGTAGTCTACTAAAACCACATCATAATCATAGCGATAAAAATCTTTTGCATACTTCGCCCAACCTTTGATACTACGTGTATTACCATGTAAGTAAAGGATCAATCCTTTAGGTTCAGGTCTATAAAAATGTAATCCATTGATACGAACACCGGGTGCTGGGTCAAAAAAAAGCTCTTCAAAAGGGATATCATACTCAAACCTAAAGTCATATTTCAATTTTTCAGGCTTGAATATCAGTCGCTCCTGTACCAAATAAGTGAGTACAGACAACAAAACAACAGCCAGTACTATGTATAACAGTAGTTGACCCAAGGGTTTCTTTTGCTGTAAGTTCCGAAAAAAGAAGGATTTGATCTGTGATTTTTTGATCTTTGAATTCTTGATTTGATTTTATAGGGCAGGATAGCTCTTTTTTCAAATCACACCTGCCTGTCGGCAGACAAGGATCAAAAAATTAAAGATGAAAAAGAAAATCCCTCGTTGGCTCAAAATCGTACTCATTGTGTATGCACTGATTGGGATCGCGTTTTACTCTTTTCAGAAAAAAATATTGTTTCAGCCTGTAGTTGTTACAAAAGATAGTGTGTACCAGTTTGAACAGCCCTATGAAGATATTTGGATCCCTGTGGATGAAATAAGTGAAACCCATATGGTACACTTTACCGTTCCTGATAGTTTGCGAAAAGGGCTGGTATTATATTTTCATGGCAATAGAGGGAACGTGAGGAGATATCGACGTTTTGTGGAGAAATTCACCTCTCATGGTTATGCTGTTTGGATGCCAGACTATCCTGGCTTTGGGAAATCAACCGGAGAACTAACCGAGCAAGCCATCTATGATCAAGCTTTGCAAGTATACAAGCGTGCAAGACAGTTTTACCAACCCAATCAAATCATTATTTATGGAAAATCAATGGGAACAGGGGCTGCAACACAATTGGCATCGGTAAGAGATTGTAAGAGATTGATACTGGAAACTCCTTACAACAGCATGCGTTCATTGATCGGCATGTATTTATGGATGTATCCGTTGAAATCAATTTTGAAATACCAGTTCCCATCCAATGAGTTCATGAAAAAAGTGACAGCACCTGTTACCATTTTTCACGGAACAGAAGATGGTGTTATTCCTTATCGCAATGCAGTAAAACTCAAATCAGCCCTCAAACCCGGCGATGAATTCATCACCATTGAAAATGGCTCTCACAGAGATTTGAATACGTTTATTGAGATGAAGAGTAAGATGGATAGTTTGTTGGTCCATAGACCATAGACCATGGACCATGGTCTATGGTCTATCAACTAAAATCGCTCCCCCCTTCCCCACTTTCAACTCATGCTTCACACCAACTTTTAGGGGATAATTTTCTCGACTGTGGCTGACAGGGAAATCGAAACAGATAGGGTATTGGTATTTTTTTACACGCTCGTGGATCACCTGTGTAATGGTGGCACCAAAAGGTATGACTGTATCTTTCATATCTGTAAATCCACCGATGATCAATCCTGATAAGTTTTGTAGAGCACCACTTCTCTCCAATTGAATCATCATACGATCGATGTTATAGATGTATTCGCCAATATCTTCTATGAACAATATTTTTTTGTTGAAATTAAAAGCGGATCTACTGCCAATCATATGAGCCAATAAAGAAAGATTTCCTCCTACCAACTCTCCGGATCCGGTACCGAATTGATTCAAGTGGTGTGCAGTCGAACGATACTTGTATGAGCCCCCTTTCAGTATTTTCTTTAATGATTGAATGTATTCATTCTCAAATTCACCATCATTGAAAGCAGCGGCCATCGGTGAATGAAGCGAAGCTGTTTTTAGTTGTGTATACAGATGAGCATGCAACAAAGTGATATCACTATAACCAATGATCCACTTAGGATTTTTTTTGAAAATCTTAAAATCTAAGAGATCAATGATCCTACTCATCCCATAACCACCTCGTCCACAAAGAATGGCTTTTACAGTTGTATCATCCAACATTTTCTGAAGATCTTCCAGTCGCTCCTGATCTGTACCGGAAAAATAATGAAATTGGTGACCCAGGGTCTTACCTATTTTAACCTGATAACCCCATTCCTGTAATACTTTGATGCAGGTTTGGGCCTTATCGGCGGGCATATATCCGGACGGACAAACAATGCCGATGGTATCTCCTTTACGTAAATACGGCGGTATCTTGATCATGTGGCAATTTAGCGTATTTGCACTTTCAGCAAAGCATCAAGGGCTCTTACGGCGCTAATCTGTATTTTTGCAAACTTAAACACAAGGAAACAGCCAAGAGCGGATTTATGGAGCAACCTAAAAGATACTTGATCACAGCAGCCCTTCCCTATGCGAACGGGCAAAAACATATTGGACACTTAGCAGGTGCTTATTTACCGGCAGATATCTATGTGCGCTATCTGAAAGCGCAAAAAAGGGATGTTGTATTTGTATGTGGAAGTGATGAACATGGAACGGCCATCCCTATTCAGGCCACCAAGGAAGGCACAACCGCAAGAGCCATCATTGATAAGTATCATCCATTGATGGAGCAAAATTTTAAGGACTTGGGTATTGCTTTTGATGTGTACCACCGTACCAGTGATCCTTTACACCATGAAACAGCTCAAGAATTTTTTACCAAACTGAATAACAACGGCGATCTCGAGATCAAAGAATCAGAACAATATTTTGATGAAGAAGCCAACTCTTTTTTAGCAGATCGCTATATCAAGGGAACTTGTCCGAATTGTAGCTTCGACAGTGCTTATGGTGACCAATGTGAGCGTTGCGGAAAAAGTTTAAGTCCGGATGAATTGATCAATCCTGTCAGCACACTCAGTGGAAAAGCACCGGTAAAAAAATCTACTAAGCATTGGTATCTACCACTGAATCGTCATGAAGATTTTCTCAGAAAATGGATTTTGGAAGAGCATGCCAATGACTGGCGTTCTAATGTTCTCGGACAATGCAAAAGCTGGATCGATGGCGGATTACAGCCTCGTGCTGTAACACGTGATCTGGATTGGGGCGTAAAGGTACCTGTCGCAGATGCTGAAGGAAAAGTATTGTATGTATGGTTTGATGCTCCAATTGGTTATATCAGTGCTACTAAGCAATGGGCACTGAATACAGGAAAGGATTGGAAGCCTTATTGGGAAGATAAAGACACGAAGCTGGTGCATTTCATTGGTAAGGATAATATTGTATTCCACTGTATCATTTTCCCCGTGATGCTGAAACTGCATGGCAATATTTTACCGGACAATGTTCCATCCAACGAATTCATGAATCTGGAAGGAGATAAAATGAGTACCAGTCGCAATTGGAAACTCGACATGCAGGATTATATCAATGATTTTATCAATAAAGAAAATGGTGGTAGCCAAATGGCGGATGTACTGCGCTATTATCTTACTCAGATCGCTCCCGAGACAAAGGATAGTGAGTTCATGTGGAAGGGTTTCCAAGATGCGAACAATAGCGAGTTGGTAAGCATATTCGGCAATTTTGTGAACCGCACTTTTGTATTGATGCATAAATTATGTAATGGAAAGGTTCCAGCATTCCATCAAGATATTGCAGATGATTTGGATCAGCAGACCATTACAGACATCAAGAACAGTGCTTCGAAAGTCACTTCATTGCTGGAAGAATATCGCTTCCGTGAAGCCTTGTTTGAAGTGATCAATCTGGCTCGTGTTGGTAATCAATACATGCAGAAAAAGGAACCATGGATCGTAGCTAAATCATTGACAGAAAATCCGAATGCACAAAAGAGTATTGATAATTGCTTACACATTTGTTTGCAGTTAACCGCTAATCTAGCGATCCTCATCAATCCGTTCCTTCCGTTTACAGCGAAGAAAATGTGTCATATGATGAAGGTGGTTGAGAAAATGCTGGAATGGGAAAATGCAGGTAGTCTGAAGTTGCTGAGTGTGGGTTACAGCCTCAGAGCACCGGAATTATTATTTAGAAAAATTGAAGACAGTGAAATTATGGAACAGATAGAAAAACTTAATGCTGCAAGTGTGAAGAAAGAGAGTGAGCAGTCAGTAGTGAATAGTGAAGTGAAGGAAGTTACCGTGAAACCTGAGATCGTATTTGATGATTTTGCTAAGATCGATCTCAAAGTGGGTAAAATTGTTTCGGCTGAGAAAGTCGAGAAAGCTGATAAATTGCTGAAACTCCAGGTGGATCTTGGTTTTGAAACAAGAACCATTGTATCCGGAATCGCTATGCATTTCAAACCTGAAGATATTGTAGGAAAGCAAGTAACGGTAGTGGTGAACTTAGCTCCACGCAAAATGAGAGGAATTGAAAGCAATGGAATGATCCTGATGGCGGAAGATGCGAATGGAAAACTACATTTCATCAATCCGGAAGAAAATATCCATCCGGGTAGTGGTGTAAGTTAACTGCACCCAATACTTATAAGAAAAACGCTGTGTGATTTTGATAATCACACAGCGTTTGTTTTTTAGCTATAACTCGCACACTCTTTTAGTTCTCGTTCAGAGTATGCCAATTTGTATTGTTTGAGTACATCATCAGGTACTCCATTCCATTTATTCGGAACATTACCACGATAATCAAGATCTTTTACACCGATCTCAGAAGTATAGAACCCGGTCAATGTGAGATCACGCATCAGGTTAAAGAAAGAAACGCCTTGTGCCATTTCAGGCTTTGCTTTTTCCGGATAAGCGATCTGGTCTACCAATTGTATTCTTTGTGCAGCTGTACAGTCTACAAAAGATTTCTCAAACTGTTTGAATGATTGGATATCCAGCCAACGTAATCCTCCACGCATAGGTGTTTGGTGAGATGGCATATCCTTTACAATGAATTCCAAAAATTCAGGAACTTTTGCATCGGTAGCACTACCACTCACATCATCTTTCGGAACAATGATGTCCACTAAAATAGTGATGGTCGCCATTTCATGTTCTGTGAAGAATTTTTCTTCCTTCTCGAGTTTAGCGAGATACTTTTTCTCTTCTTCCATTCTGTCATCCAAACCGGCGGATGCAGTGGTGTTGTCTTTTTTATCAGTAGGCTTACAAGCATCAACCAATACACCGGTTGCTACCGTACCCACTACCAACGCTTTGATGGATTTTCTTCTGTCCATATGAATATGTTTTGTCCCGTCTCGTTTAAAACGAGACGGAGTGGATTTATAGATTTTGTTTTTTCATTTCATCAATGATGTATTCAGATGCACGCATAGACAATGCAAGGATGGTCCAGGTGATGTTTTTATCTGCCTGTGAGGTAAACTGACTTCCATCCACACAGAATAATGTTTTACAGTCATGTGCCTGACTCCATTTATTCAATGCAGAAGTTTTTTTATCGTTACCCATACGAGCGGTTCCTGCTTCATGGATAATGTTACCCGGATTGGCCAGTCCATAATTATTCGAAGCATCATCATCGCCACCCCAAGTAATGATCGCACCCATTTCATGCATGATCTCTTTGAAAGTTTCCTTCATGTGTTTGGCCTGCTTGATCTCATAATCTGAATGAGTCGTATGAAAACGCAATACAGGGATACCATATTTATCTACAACCTTCGGATCGATCTCGCAATAGTTATCAATTCTTGGAACAGCTTCACCTCTTCCTGCCATACCTACACCTGCACCGTAGAAATAACGCACATCTTCTTTCAATGAAGCTCCATAACCACCTGCTTCTTTTTTCACTCCATTGACTGCATACTTACCATTCATGCCTTGCATACCAAAGCCAAATCCATATGCAGGTTGACTCATTCCGCCCCAATATTCGATATGATATCCGCGAGGGAAATCTAATTTTTTATTGTCCAACCACCATGGTGTGTATACGTGCATACCACCAACACCGTCTTCATTGTAACGTTTACGACCAAAGAGTTCGGGTAATACGCCACCCAATGCAGCGCCGGTAGAATCATGCAAGTATTTACCTACAACATTACTACTATTGGCCAATCCATTGGGATGTCTGGTAGATTTTGAATTGAGTAATAAGCGTGCAGTTTCACAAGCACTCGCAGCAAGTATTACGACACGACCACTCACCTGGTATTCCATCATGTCAGTTTTATCGACATAAGAAATACCGGTTGCAATTCCTTCGTTATTGGTGATCACTTCACGTGCCATTGCTTGTGTGATTACATCTACATTTCCTGTTCTAACAGCAGGTTGTACCAATGCAGATGAAGAAGAGAAGTCAGCAGCCGCTTTACAACTTCTACCACACTGAGCACAGTAAAAACATTCTCCTCTTTCTTTATTGATCTGTTTGGTAAGAATCGATAAACGTGATGGAATGACCGGAACACCGATACCAGTTGCCGCCTTTTTGATCATCAATTCATGCAAACGTGGCTTTGGAGGAGGAAGGAAGATACCATCGGGATCATTCTCTAATCCTTCCAGTGAACCAAAGACACCCAATAATTTATCGATCTTATCGTAATAAGGTTTTACATCGTCATAACTGATCGGCCAATCATCACCGAGTCCATCAATACTTCTGCGTTTGAAATCCTTTGGACCAAAACGCAAAGAGATTCTTCCCCAGTGATTCGTACGTCCACCGATCATACGAGCACGCCACCAATCCCATTTATCACTGCCTTCCGCCATGGTGTAGGGTTCTCCATCAATTTCCCAACCCCAAAAACAGCCATCAAAATCGCCGAAGGGACGAAACTTGGTACTGGCACCTCTTCGCGGTGACTCCCAAGGATTTTTTAACTGAGAAGAATGTTTTGCAGGATCATAATCTGCACCTGCTTCCAACAAACAAACTTTTAATCCGGCATTGGCGAGCACATAAGCTGCCATACCGCCACCCGCACCAGAACCTACGATCACTGCATCGTATTTCTTGGGTTGTTTTTTGATTTGGAGATCTCCCATGAGAATTTGAAAATTTGAGAATTTGAGAATAAGATTATTGATTATTTCTTGATAGTAATTCTGCTTTTATTTTTTTCCTATTGGCTATATTCATTGTAAACAGAGGAAGGAATACAATTGGAAGAACGGTTGTAGCACTAAAACCTTTTTGAGTAAAAATATAGATCGCAGATGCTGTCATCAACACAATGACCACTCCCATAATTTGAATCGCAAGCTTTAACGATTTATCGGTTTTTTGCAACTCATCAGTTGTCATCTCTGAAATCGGTTTTGATGCCATGAGTAGTGATATGAATAAGACAATGATTTGAATTCACCTCAAGATAAAGAAAAGATGATTTGAATGATGATTAAGTACAACTAATAGAGTTTGATTTTCATGCCTTTTTAGCTTGGTTTTCGATGCAGGCTTATAATACCATCAAAAAAAACCGCCCCTTAATAGGAAGCGGTTTCTCATTGTATTTACTAACAATTTCATGTCAACTACTAGCTACAACCCATGCTGTTACCACAGTTCAAACATTTGTAACAAGTACCTGAGCGAATGGTGATATGTCCGCAAGTGTTACAAGCAGGCGCATCACTTTGCATATTCTTAGCTGCTGCATTTACGGCATCCATTCCGCTGTTCTCTGCTTTTACGGCTGCTGTTGCACGCTGTAATTTTTGAGGCTGTGCAGCCGGAGTGGTATTGGCTGATGGAGCGGTTACACGAACACTGCTCAATTCAGGCTTTCCCAATAAAGTAGCATCACCATCCTCTTCTCCGGTATTACCAATGGTTGGACGATCTAGCACATGTACCAGATCTGTTCTTCCTAAGTACTCATAAGCCAATGCACGGAATACAAAGTCTACCAATGAAGTGGTGGTCTTGATATTTGGGTGGTCTACCATACCTGATGGTTCAAACTTGGTAAACACAAACTTCTCTACAAACTCTTCTAATGGCACACCATATTGCAAGCCTACAGAAACTGCAATTGCAAAACAGTTCATGAAGCTACGAAGGGTTGAACCTTCTTTTGCCAGATCGATGAAGATCTCACCCAATGTTCCATCAGCATATTCACCGGTGCGTAAGAAGATAACTTGTCCGCCGATCTTTGCTTTCTGAGTGAACCCACGACGCTTAGCCGGTAATGATTTCTTCTCAACGATGGTAGATAATTGACGCTTCAGTTTGGTATCGGTAGAAGCATTCATACGCTTCTGTACTTCTTCCAATAATTCGTCCACAGTCAGCTGACTCAGGTCAACAATATTAGAACCTGTTTCAACAGCAGGTGTTTCTTCACTTGCAGCTTGCAGCTTGTCGCTTGAAGCATCTTCTTTTTTCTTCTTATCAGATTTATTGCTCAGAGGCTGACTCAATTTAGAACCATCACGGTAAAGCGCATTGGCTTTCAAACCTAACTTCCAGCTGAGCATGTAGCAATCTGCGATTTCTTCTACAGATGCTTCATGTGGCAGGTTGATGGTTTTAGAAATCGCACCGCTCAGGAAAGGCTGACAAGCACCCATCATGCGGATATGTCCGTATGCGTGGATATAACGCTCTCCTTTCTTACCACACTTATTAGCGCAATCAAATACAGGTAAATGTTCTTCTTTCAGGTATGGAGCCCCTTCGATGGTCATAGTACCACATATATAATCATTCGCTGCATCGATTTGCTCTTCTGTGAATCCTAATGCTTCGAGGAGATTGAAGCTCCAATCTGCATATTGTTCTTCTTTGAATCCTAAGCGCTGCATGCACTCGTCACCCAAAGTGAAACGGTTGAAGATAAATCCGATCTCAAATGCAGATTTAGCAGCACCGTTCAATTTTGCGATTTCATCAGCTGTAAATCCTTTTGCAGCCAATGTTTCATTGTTGATGAAAGGTGCATTTTCAAATGAGGCAGCTCCTACCGCATATTGTTCTATCGCTTTTGCTTCTGCTTCATTGTATCCCAAGTTCTTCAATGCCTGAGGTACAGACTGGTTGATGATCTTGAAATAACCACCACCGGATAATTTCTTGAATTTCACCAAAGCGAAATCAGGTTCTACACCGGTAGTATCACAATCCATTACCAGACCAATGGTACCGGTTGGTGCGATTACAGTGGTTTGTGCATTACGGTAACCATATTGTTCACCTAGTTGTACTGCATCATCCCATGCTTTGGTAGCAGCTTTTAACAGGTAATCAGGGCAATATTTTGCTTTGATACCTTGTGGCTTGATCTCCAATCCAACATATGCATCTTCAGCATCGTAAGCTGCAGCACGGTGGTTGCGCATAACACGCAACATGTCTTCTTTGTTTTCTTCGTACTTATCAAAAGCACCCAAGAAAGAAGCCATTTCTGCAGATGTTTTATAGGCCACACCGGTCATGATCGCAGAAATCGCACCGGCGATACCACGGGCTTCTTCACTATCATAAGCGATACCGCTTACCATCAGCATAGAACCGAGGTTAGCGAAGCCCAGACCCAGTGTACGATAATCGTAAGAAAGCTGAGCCACTTCTTTTGAAGGAAACTGAGCCATCAATACAGAGATTTCCAGTACAGTGGTCCATAAGCGGGTAGTATATTCAAAACCTTCAACATCAAATACGTTGGTATCATCATCATGAAACTTACGCAGGTTGATAGAAGCAAGGTTACAAGCTGTGTTATCTAAGAACATGTACTCTGAACAAGGGTTAGACGCATTGATGCGACCACCTTTCGGACAGGTATGCCATTCGTTGATGGTAGTATCGTACTGTGTACCCGGATCAGCACAACGCCATGCTGCATACGCGATCTTATCCCATACTTCACGTGCAGGGATTTTTTTCATGGTACGACCATCTGTACGTGCTTTCAGTTCCCAATCACCATCTTCTTCCAATGCTTTGAAGAAGCTGTTAGGGATACGAACTGAGTTATTAGAATTTTGTCCTGATACAGTAGCGTAAGCTTCTCCTTCATAACTGTTATCATAGCCGGCTGCTACTAGTGCAGCCACTTTCTTTTCTTCTTCTACTTTCCAGTTAATGAAGTCCATGATCTCAGGGTGATCCAGATCTAAACACACCATTTTAGCGGCACGACGGGTAGTTCCGCCACTTT
>JBDKEH010000096.1:0-6777 GCA_039795345.1 Bacteroidota bacterium | reverse complement strand
ATTAAAGTGATCAAACTCTATAACAAACAGCATTGATATTCATCCCCGCACCAACTGAAGCGAACATTACAATATCGCCTGTTTGTAAGGAATGATCATCCAGTATGCCACGCTTTACAAGGTCATATAAAGTAGGAATCGTTGCTACGGAACTGTTACCTAGTTTATGAATACTCATCGGCATTACACCTGCAGGCACTTCTTTTAATCCGTAAAGCTTATAAAGTACTTTAATAAATCCCTCATCCATTTTTTCATTTGCCTGATGTAGAAAGAATTTTTTTACTTCTGTTACATGTATCCCTGCTTTATCCAAACAGTCTTTCATGGCAGCCGGTACATTCTTTATGGCGTACTCATATACTTTTCTGCCTTTCATTTTGATATAGCGAATACGCGGATCTGATTCAGGGAAATTAGATTTACCCATATACAAATAGTAGGCTTCATCCACACAATGACTTTGTACACTAGCAGAAAGGATACCACTATCGCTTTCTTTGGCTTCAATGATACATGCCCCGGCACCATCACTGAATATCATACTATCGCGATCATAATGATCGATCACACGACTTAAAGTTTCAGTTCCAATAACAAGACATCTTTTGGCAATACCGGCTTTGATATAAGCATCTGCTTGTATTACACCTTGGATCCAACCCGGACAACCAAACAAAATATCATAAGCTACACAAGAAGGATTTTGAATTTGTAAACCTTGTTTCACACGAGATGCCAAGGCAGGAAGAACATCGGTTTGAATCGTATGTTTAACCACGTTACCGAAGTTGTGCGCAACAATAATTTGATCAAGGGTTTCAGGATCAATACCGGAATCTTCAATAGCATGTTTCGCAGCAATGATTGCCATATCTGAGGCATTGAATTCAGTACCTACATATCTTCTTTCTTCGATGCCCGTAATGTCACGAAATTTATCAATGATATCATTTGGAGCTGCAACGATACGCTCATGATCTTCCGTGTAAAAATCCTGAATAGTAAAATCTCTATTGGTCTTAATGTGTGGAGGGATATAACTTCCTGTTCCGGTAATTACGGTTTTCATCTCTGGCATTTTACGAAATCGAATAACGCCTGTTACAATAAACAGGTTATGCCAAATCTAATGAATACCCGGCATCTCAGGGCAACAAATTTTGTAGAAGCGATTGATTGTTAGTTTTTTAAAGCAAACCACTAGAGGTATTTATCACCCTTATTTCTTTTCACTTCAGCTACATATTCTTTTATGGATTGCTCTTTGTCTTTCTGACAGATCAGTAAAACATCTTTGGTATCCACCACAATGAAATCATCCAATCCTTGCAATACCAATAATTTTTCTTTAGGGGCAGATACCATACACTTGGTAGCATCGATCACGATTACATTGTCGCTGGCAACTGCATTACCGAGATAATCTTTTTCAAGATTATCGTAGGCGCTGTTCCAAGTACCAAGATCACTCCATCCAAAAGAAGATGGGATCACATATACATTATCGGCCTTTTCCATGATGGCTACATCAATGGAAATATTGGTACAGAGTGGATAGATACGTTCAATGGCAGCCTTTTCTTCTGGAGTATTAAAATTGTTTTTCTCTGTATCAAACAATTCAAACATTTCGGGTTGGTATTGCTCAAAAGCCTTCAGTACATTTTTTACCTGCCAAACAAAAATGCCCGCATTCCACAGAAAATCTCCGCTGCTGATAAAGGTTTTGGCCAATTCAAGATTAGGTTTTTCCGTGAAGGTCTTTACTTTATAAATTCCTTCTGCTACCGTCATGCTATCATGCTGAATATAACCGTAACCTGTATTTGGATGCGTTGGTGTTATGCCTAAGGTTACTAGAGACTTGATATGACTTACAAAATCAAGTGCTTTTAAAGTGATGCTTCGGAATGCTTCATTGTCGAGGATCATATGATCACTCGGTGCTACGATCAGAGAAGCTTCAGGGTCTTTTTGCAATAATTTGAAAGAGATATATGCAATACAAGGAGCGGTATTCTTGCGACTTGGTTCGGCAAGAATATTTTCTGCCGGTAATGTTTGCAGTTGCTGTTGAACTATAGAGGCGTATTCAGCAGTGGTAACGATAAAAATATTTTCTTGTGGAATGAAAGAAGCATAGCGTTCATAGGTCCACTGTAACAATGATTTGCCGGTATGTAAAATATCCAGAAATTGTTTCGGGTAAGCGGCTCTGCTCATGGGCCAAAAGCGACTACCAATTCCACCTGCCATGATCGCTACGTAGTGATGTTGATTCATTCACATTCTTTTTAATCCCTGAATAGACGGTGCAATATTACAGGCTAATTATTAATCCAACTATTTATCTTAATGATATTTCTTATTGGATGTTGATCTCTTTTTGCTTGTACCTTATATTCCTGTCACTTGACTCTTTAAATGATTCCTTCTCTTACCAAATCATGTATATGTAAAATACCAAGATACTTTCCGTTTTCTGCAACTAATAATTGACTAATATCATGATCTCTTAATATATCCAGTGCTTCAACAGCCAACATAGAAGGTTCAATTGTTTTAGGATTTTTTGATAGAATGTCTGCTGCGGTAATATGACTCAACTCATTCGTTTTTTCCAACATCCTTCTTAGATCACCATCGGTAATGATACCAATGACTTCGTCTTTATCATTGACCACTGCGGTTACGCCCAATCTCTTTTCTGTTATTTCAACAATGACTTCTTTCAAAGAGGCCTGTGCTTTTACTTTTGGTTGTTCGTTATTGGCACAGAGATCAGCTACACGTAGGTACAATCTCTTCCCAAGATTGCCTCCCGGATGATACTTTGCAAAATCATGCCCGGAGAAACCATTCAATTCCATCAAACATACTGCCAATACATCACCCATGACCATTTGTGCAGTGGTGCTGCTGGTAGGAGCTAAATTATTCGGACAAGCTTCTTTGCTTACAGTTGTGTTCAATAGATGGTCAGCAGACTGTGCCAAAAAACTTTGTGTATTCCCTACCATACCAATTAAGGTGTTGCCAAAATTTTTGATTAGGGGAACCAATACTTTGATCTCAGGACTCTCCCCACTTTTACTGATCAAGATCACAACATCATCTTGTTGTACCATTCCTAAATCACCATGAATGGCATCCGCGGCATGCATGAATAAAGAAGGGGATCCGGTCGAATTTAGGGTGGCTACGATCTTTTGTGCTACGATGGCACTTTTACCAATGCCACTGATCACGATCCTGCCTTTGCAATGGGCCAAGATGTCGATGATCTTAATAAAAGAATCGTCAATGAATGTCGATAATCCGGCAACAGATGCGGCTTCGAGCTGTATCGTGGTTAAGGCTGTTTCTAAGATCGTTTTTTTCATGCTGCACAAAGGTAAACTTTAACAGCAAAGTGTGTGTATTCATCCCATTCTTCGTTAACTTCGCCGTCCTTTTGAAAAAAGACTCAAAAGTGCACCTAAGACCGGTTCCGCCGGAAACACTTCCTCTGTGCCAATGGGCAAAATTTAAGTGAAAATTCCGGAGAAAAGAGCTATCTTATATGACTATAACCGGCTCTACCGGTGTGGAAAACCTATCGTAAATACATGGCAACAACTACAAAGAAAACCCCGGCGAAAAAAGCAGCGGTGAAAGAGAGACCCCCCATCAAGGTCGGGAAAAGAACCGGTCCTGTAGCATTAAAAGGAAGTCAATACGATATTCACGGCGCCTTGGAAACCTATTTTGGCTTCCGTGAATTCAAAGGAACACAGGAAAAATCGATCAGAAGTCTGTTAAGCGGACAAGATACTTTCGTAATCATGCCAACCGGCGGTGGGAAGAGTTTATGTTATCAGCTTCCCGCAATGATCTTGGATGGTTGTGCCATCATTGTTTCTCCCTTGATCGCCTTAATGAAAAATCAGGTCGATCTGGTGAGAGGGTACAGTGAAAAAGATGATGTTGCACATTTTCTGAATTCTTCTCTTAATAAAGGGCAGATCAAAGCCGTTAAAGAAGATCTCGATAGCGGCAAAACCAAATTATTGTATGTAGCGCCGGAAACATTGACCAAAGCAGAAAACTTGGAATATTTCCGCGATCTCAAGATTTCTTTCTTTGCAGTAGATGAAGCGCACTGTATCTCTGAATGGGGACATGATTTCAGACCGGAATACCGTCGCTTGCGTGAGATGATGGATATCATCAATCCTGATGTCCCTGTAATTGCATTAACTGCAACAGCAACACCTAAAGTGCAAAGTGATATCGTGAAGAATCTGGGTTTACGCGATCCGAATATTTTGATCTCATCTTTCAATCGTACCAATCTCTATTATGAGATCCAACCCAAGATCAAAAAAGATCAGACGGTAAAACATATTGTAAAGTTCATCAGTCAGCATAAAGGAAAGAGCGGTATCATTTACACACTGAACCGCAAAACAACGGAAGAGTTAGCAGAACTATTGGTAGCCAACAATATCAAAGCTGTAGCGTATCATGCAGGACTCGATCAGAAACTTCGTGCTGAAAGACAAGATCAATTTTTGAATGAAGATGTGCAGGTGATCGTTGCTACGATTGCATTTGGAATGGGTATCGATAAACCGGATATCCGTTTTGTGATACACTTCAATATTCCAAAATCAATTGAAAATTATTATCAGGAAACAGGTCGAGCAGGAAGAGATGGACTAGAAGGCATCTGTGTCCTGTACTATTCTCACAAAGATGTAGCTAAGCTCGAGCATTTGATGCGTGATAAACCATTGAGTGAAAGAGAAGTGGGTGGACAGTTGATTGATGAAACGGTTGCTTATGCAGAAAGCTCTGTTTGTAGAAGAAAAATCTTGTTACATTATTTCGGTGAGACCTGGGAAGAAAAGAATTGTGGTAATTGCGATAATTGTCGCAATCCGAAAGAGAAGATCGAAGTAAAAGAAGAAGTGGTACAGGTATTGAAAACCATTCAGGCATTGGATGAAAGATTTGTAACCGATTACGTCATCAATGTATTGGTTGGAAAACTCACACCACAGATCGGCATGTTCAGACACGATCAGTTAGAAGTGTTTGGTATTGGGAAAGACAAGGAATTGCATTTGTGGAATAGTCTGATCAGACAAATGATGTTGGAGAACCTGATCAGAAAAGATATTGAAGAGTATGGCTTGTTGAAGATCACCGAAAAAGGAGAGAAGTTTTTGAAGAAGCCTGCTTCTTTCAAAATCGTACTCAATAATTTGTTTGAAGATGCCAATGCTGATGATGAAGAAGGTGAAGGTGGTACACAAACAGGTGCTGCGGCAGATGACAAACTCTTTGAAATGTTGAAAGAGTTACGTCAGAAAGAAGCCAAGAAAAAGAACCTGCCTCCATTTGTGATCTTCCTGGAAACCTCTTTGCAGGATATGGCTACATTGTATCCAACCACTTTACAGGAGTTGGAAAAATGTCAGGGTGTGAGCAAGGGTAAAGCATTGAAGTATGGTAAGCCATTCGTTGAAATGGTAGCCAAATATGTAGAAGAAAATGAGATCGAGAAGCCGGATGATTTTGTGATGAAGAGTGTGGCGAACAAGGCCAATAATAAGATCTATATCATTCAGAATGTCGACAAGAAAATTCCTTTAGAAACCATCGCCAGAAATAAAAACCTGCGTTTGGATGAATTACTGGAAGAAATGGAAACCATCGCTGCTAGTGGCACCAAACTCAATCTGGATTACGCGATCGATGAATGGTTGGATGAATATGATCAAGAAGAGATCATTGAATATTTCAAAAATTGTGAAACCTCCTCTCTCCAAATAGCACAACAGGAACTTAGTGAGAATGACTACACCTGGGAACAGCTGAAGATCATGAGAATTAAGTTTTTGAGTGTGTATGGGAACTAAGCATGTGAATGGTGAATGGTCAATTGTGAATTGGGTCACATATATTCACAATTGACCATTCACCATTCACAAAAATCTATGACTATAAGACTTTTCATACTAAGCTTATCTATACTATTAACACATTTTGCCTCTGCTCAATCTCATCAACTACGTGTGTTGAGTTATAATATTCGGAATGGAAAGGGGTTGGATAATGTAACGAGTTACCAACGTATTGCAGATGTATTACTCAGCGCTAAAGCTGATGTCATTGCCTTGCAGGAGTTGGATAGTGTTACACAGCGAAGTAAGCAGGAAGATGTACTTCAGAATTTATCTCAGCTCACAGGCATGCATGCAGTGTATGCACCGGCCATTGATTTTAATGGTGGTAAATATGGAGTAGGTGTTTTGTCTAAAGAAAAACCTTTATCGTTCCGCTATCTGTCTTTACCCGGACGAGAAGAGAAAAGAGTGTTGTTGTTGGTTGAATTTGAACAATATTTTTTTCTCTGCACGCATTTATCACTCACAGAAGAAGATAGGATTGCATCTGCAAGTATGATCTCTAATGAAGTTGCTCACTTTAAAAAGCCTGTATTATTAGCAGGTGATTTGAATGATCATCCGACCTCAGTGTTTATGAAGTCTTTGCAAGTACAATGGAAATCATTAAGTACAGAAGCCAATAGTTTTCCGGCTGATCGACCGGATCGTTGTATTGATTATATTCTTACCCGCAAACAAGATCCTTTCAAAGCGAAGTCATCGATGGTGATAGATGAAGCGATGGCATCGGATCATCGACCGGTGTTGGTGGTGTTGGAGTGGTAAGTTTGAGTTTGTGATTTGATCAAGTATAAATACAGTAGATCATTACTTGATT
>JBDKEH010000170.1:0-7692 GCA_039795345.1 Bacteroidota bacterium | reverse complement strand
GACCTGAACGGACGTTTACTGATCAATGAACTGTTCTCGGGTAATTTTCCTGCTACACTGTGAATCTTAGTTGTTTCTAGTGCTTCTTGTAAACTTAATGGTGGTAGAATAGTGGGTAAACGTTTTGCCAACATGGTTTTTCCTGCACCGGGCGGGCCAATCAAAATGGCGTTATGTCCGCCAGCAGCGGCAATTTCTAAAGCGCGTTTTATATTTTCTTGCCCTTTAACATCTGTGAAATCAAATTCAAATTGATACTGGTCACTAAAAAATTCTTCACGTGTGTTTACGATCACGGGCTGTAAACTATTTTCATCTTTAAAGAAAGCAACCACTTCATCCAAATGTTCTACTCCATATACATTCAGTTGGTTTACCATTCCTGCTTCTCTGGCATTGGCTTTCGGAACGATCAGTCCTTTGAAACCTTCTTTTCTCGCTTGAATGGCAATAGGTAATGCTCCTTTGATGGGTTGTATACTTCCATCCAGACTCAATTCTCCCATGATCACATATTCATTGAGTGCTTCCGGATTTTCCAACTGTTCACTGGCACCCAAGATGCCTAACGCAATAGGCAGATCAAAAGCCGATCCTGATTTTCTAATATCTGCCGGCGCAAGATTCACAACGATCTTAGTACGTGGCATATGAAAATCATTGGTTTTGATCGCACTCTCTGTTCGTTGTAAACTTTCCCGAACCGCATTATCAGGTAACCCTACAATTTGATAACCCTGTCCTGCACTCACATTAACCTCTATAGTTATCGTAATAGCTTCAACGCCATAAACAGCACTGCCAAATGTTTTAACCAACATGATGAGAAAAGTGAAAGGTGAAAAGTGAAAGATAGTGAAGTGACAGTGAGGAAAAATAAAACAGGTAATAATACAAGTAGAAACACCTGGTTTATCTTTGATTTTTTGATCTTTGATTTTTTGATTTTATATGACTCAAATCAAGAAATCAAAGATCAAAAAATCAAAGATTTAAAGCTTCTCCAGAAGCTCAACAACCCCCTCTCTCCTCAAAATCAAATACCCGAGTCTATCGTTACTGATGCCCTCTTTTAATTGATAGCTGAATACTAGCTGTTCGTTTTGTACGCTGGTTTCGAAATAGCGGAATTGGATATTACTGAATTGTTGAAGCGGTTCTCCGATTTCATATAAGTGGGTGGAGAGAATAAAAAGCACATTCTTCATTTTGCGAAGACCTTCAATCACCGTAGTACTGCATTTCATGGCATCTTGTACATTGGTGCCTTTGAAGAGCTCATCAATTAGGATCAGCCAGTTTCTTCCATCGCTGATCTTTTCGATGGTATTACGAATGCGTTGTACTTCATTGAAGAAATAGCTTTCTCCTTTAACAATATTATCTACAACATTAATATTACTAAGTAATCCATCAAATAAACTCAACTGCATTTTAGCAGCAGGTACGCCCATACCGAGATGCGCCAAATAAACACTTACACCCACAGCTTTGATAAAAGTGCTCTTACCTGCCATATTTGCTCCTGTCAGGAAAAGAAAATTTTTATCACGACTCATGTCAACGTCATAAGATGTTGGTGTTTGTAAAAGCGGATGATACAGTCCGGTTGCTTCAATAAATGGTTGTGTAGATTGATGAATTTCAGGAAAACAAAAATTATATTTTTCACAGGCGATACTCAATGAAAGAAAAGCATCAATTCTGCTATAGATATCAATGAGCTCAAAGATCTGATGCTTGTAATGAAAACGAATGAAATCTGCATAACTCAAAATCCGCCAATTGACCAGGTCTTCTTTTGATTGTGTTCCTATTTCGGGGATTAATCCCTTGTTCAACAACATATCAATTCTTTCTGCCCATATTTTCAGTTGAGTGCTATTACCACTTTCTTTTAGTAAAGTACTTACTTGTGTCATACCCTTAATAAAATCAATACAATGGGTAATGGTATATCTTGTTAAAGAAAAATCAGGGGCATTAAAAAGTTTATAGGTAAAACTGTTGATGGCATTGGGTTGTGCGGGATACTTGTTGATCTGTGATTCATAAAAACGAGCGATCACCATAATGGTTCCATTGGTGATTGAGACCGGCCATCTACCACTCACTTTCATCAACGCTTGAATGATTTGCTGATTACTAAGAATAGCATCAACAGATGCCAATGGCTTGGAAACCATGTCATACAAATAGTCTCTACCACCACCGGTTTGTGTATGATCCAAAAAGTGTACAACTGATAATTCTTCCTCACTATGAAAAATGGAAAGATCAGCTAGTGTGGTTTTGTCTATTTGCATATGATTGGTTTTTTGGGCGATGGTCCATAGTCCATGGTAGATCTGTTTTACCATGGACTATGGACCATGGTCTATGGACTATCTCTCAAAGCTCAGTCTCATTCCCTTCTTAGACTCATCAAATACACCTTTTCCATAAACGGGATGTCCATTGACGAAAGTGTAGTTGATGGTGGCAGGTAGGGTCATACCTTCCAGAGGGCTCCAGCCACATTTATAAAGAATATTTTCTTTTTGAATGGTATTTGATTGATTCATATCTACCAAGACCAGATCAGCATAATATCCCTCACGAATAAAGCCCCTTTCTTTGATCTGAAAGCATTGTGCCACTGCATGACTCATTTTCTCTACTACTTTTTCAATACTGATCTTTCCTTCTTTCACATAATGTAACATTAGTCCCAAAGAATGTTGAATCAAAGGAAGTCCGGCATGGGCATGTTCATAATCCTCCTGTTTTTCAGCCCAGGTATGTGGGGCGTGATCTGTAGCAATTACATCTAATCTGTCATCCAACAAAGCTTCCCATAAAGCTTTTCTATTATGTGGAGCTTTGATGGCAGGGTTACATTTGATCTGATTACCCAAACGTGCATAATCATCACTGGTAAAATGGAGATGATGTACACATACTTCTGAGGTAATACGCTTATCTTTTAAAGGAAGCATATTCCCAAATAGTTGTAATTCTTTTGCTGTTGTGATGTGGAGTATATGTAATCGGGTATTGTATTTCTTCGCATATTGAATGGCTTTGAAAGAAGATTCAAAACAAGCATCCTCATTACGAATGATCGGATGATCAGAGGGCTCAAGAACTCCTTTTTTTGCTTTAAGTGCAGCGAAATTTTCTTTAATCATACTCTCCTCTTCACAATGTGTTGCTATCAAAACTTCTGATCCTGCAAATACTTTTTCAAGAATCAATGGGTTATCTACCAGTAAATTTCCTGTAGAAGAGCCCATGAATATCTTGATACCACAGATGTCATTTTTCTTTTCATTGGTGCGAAGTACTTCATCAAGATTATCGTTTGAAGTGCCCATGAAAAATGAGTAATTGGCTAGCGAAGTATTTTTTCCGGTCTCATATTTCTGTTCCAATAATTCTTGCGTAAATGCGGGTGGACTGGTATTCGGCATTTCCATAAAACTGGTAACACCTCCTGCTACCGCAGCTTTTGCTTCAGTATAGATAGTGGCTTTATGAGTTAGACCGGGTTCACGAAAGTGGACTTGATCATCTATCACACCGGGTAAAAGATGTTGACCACTGCCATCAATTTCAATAGCATTCACTGCTGGGTTTAATGCATTACCTATTTTTTCGATTCTGGAATTTCTGATCCAAACATCGCCATAAGTAATGCTTCCTTCATTTACGATGGCTGTATTTTTAATGATATAATCTCTCATAAACATTGCTTTGGCAATGCTGCAATTTATTACATCATGCGCAGTAAACCTTAATCTTCTAAATGAATTGAGAAAATGATCATGCGAGATTGAATCTTATCCAAAACATTGGAATATTTCAGGTTGGGATCATACTGATGAATGTTCGATAACCCATAGCTGAATTTGATTTCAGGGGAAACTGTTACAAAGGGTAAGTAGAAATTAAATCCAATGCCCGTTTCAAAACCAAAATCATTCCTTTTCAGTTTTAAAAGATCTTCTGATAAACGGGCAGCCGAATTACTAGACAGGTCAGTATCTAATTTAATACCTCCCAATAAATAGGTCCTGAAATTACCAATACGATCGGAATTGAATTTGAAATGTAAGGGTAGACTGATCAATGTAGCGGGTAAAGTCTGTTTTTGAAATGATCCCTCCCCCGGTTTTGTAGGACCTAATTTATAAGCCATGAATTTTGAGCCGCCGATGATCAACTGAGGATTCGCGCGAAATTCAAATCGGTTGGTCATTTTAACCGTAGCTAATAGTCCCATTACGATTCCACCACTGGCTCCCGGTTCAACGGATAAAACTGAATCAGATTGAAGAAAAAGAGGTGATTTATTTTGATGTAAATAGGAGCTGTTATAACCCAATGTTAGACCGAAATAGTAAGGAAGGTCATCATGATTAGGACGATAACGTTGCTGCTGTGCCAATACAGACACAGATGAGAATAAAATGATCGCAAACAGGATTACTTGCTTCCGCAATAAATAGTGCATATGCCGAAACTGAGTTTTTTCAAATAAGTTTGAGTAAATCCTGCTTCATGCATAATATTTAAAAAGTTTTCTCCTTCAGGGAAGGCTTGAACACTATCGTTCAGGTATTGATACGCGTCTTTATTATTGGCAAATAGTCTTCCTACACTCGGCGTGATCACATTGGTATAAAAATCACACATTTTTCTGAAAAGTGGTTGTTTAGGTCTTGAGAATTCCAAAACTACCAATTTTCCACCCGGACGAAGTACTCGATACATTTCAGACATTCCTTTCTCAAGATGTGCAAAATTCCGAACCCCAAATGAAACCGTTATGGCATCAAAATGATTGTCAGGAAAATGGATCTTTTCACTGTCCCCGGTCTGAAGGGTGATATGATCGGTCAGGTTTAGTTTTTTTAATTTCTCTCTTCCCAGATCCAACATTCCTTCAGAAATATCTATGCCAATGATCTTTTCTGTTTTTAGTATGCGATGTGTCATGATGGCAACATCAGCAGTACCGGTGGCAACATCCAATACCAACTTTGGTTGAATGTCTTTCAATTGCTTGATCGCCTTCTTCCGCCATTGAATATCTACACCCGCAGTCAGAAAACGATTTAAAAAATCGTATCGGAAAGCGATACTGTTGAACATCTCTGCTACCTGTTCCTTTTTTCCTTTTTCACTTTGCTGGTAAGGAACCACCTCATCGTGCGCAAACTTTGCCATAAGGCAACAAAGATATTGATTTCCAGTCTGAAGGTCAGTCATTGTTGCGTGATAGCCCTTAAAACAGGGGTTAATGTTTCGCAAATATTGATTTTGGACTGTTTTATCAATAATTGGAAAGCCGCAAAGGCTTATTATCTTCGTTTGAATGAGGGCTAGAATCTATAAATCTACAGGAAGTTGGTATATCGCAAAAGGGGAGGACGGACGTTTGTACAATGCCCGTATCAAAGGGGTGATGAAGATTGAAGGGATCACTTCGACAAACCCCATTGCAGTTGGCGATGAAGTAGAAATGGAAATTGAAGAAGTGGAAGAAGAGTCTGCCATTATCAATACCATTCATGATCGAAAGAATTATGTAGCCCGGATCTCGCCTCATAATAAACACCTGCATCATATCATTGCATCCAATTTAGATCAGAGTTTATTGTTTGTAACCTTGAAAGATCCAAAGACCTCTCAGGGTTTTATGGATAGATTTTTGATCTCCTGTGAGGCTTATCATGTTCCTGCTGTCATTGTTTTTAATAAAGCCGATCTCTATCGGAAAAAAGAAATGGAAAAATTTGAACAGCTCCGTGATATCTATTCAGCTATCGGTTATCAAGTATTGCTATGTAGTGTAGAAAAAAAAGAAGGATTAGATGCAATTAGAACGATACTTCGTGATAAAACATCTTTGCTTAGTGGACATAGCGGTGTAGGAAAATCAACCTGTGTCAATACTTTGTTCCCTGAATTTAATTTAAGAACCCAGGAGGTAAGTGGTTGGAGCGGGAAAGGAATGCACACTACCACATTCGCAGAAATGTTTGACTTACCCGGAGGTGGCCATATCATTGATACTCCCGGTGTTCGTGAATTTGGTCTTGTAGATATCGAGAAAGAAGAGCTTGCACACTATTTTCCCGAAATGAGGAAACGGATGCATGATTGTCAGTTCAATAATTGCATGCATATTGAAGAACCCAACTGTGCAGTAAAAAAAGCAGTCATGCAGGGAGAAATCTCCGAAGAAAGATACATTAGTTATAGAACGATTTTAGATACGATGGGGGAGGAGTATTAGTTGATAGTTGTTAGTTGACAGTTGACAGTGAAATCAGCTATGCTTTTCTTTCTGTCAACTGTCAACTAAAAACTATCAACCTTGTTTAGATTCCTGAAACCACGAAGCATACATCACATAATTGTTAGAGATGCGATTGATCTCTCCATTGATGAGTTCCTGTGAAATGTCTTTTACTTTTTTAGCGGGGACGCCGGCATAGATACAGCCTGCTTCAACTACAGTTCCTTCTAATAGAACAGCACCTGCTGCAATGATAGAATTACTGTGCACCACGCAACGATCCATTACAATAGCTCCCATACCGATTAGTACATTATCATGAATTGTGCATCCATGTACCAATGCATTATGTCCAATGGATACATTGTTGCCAATTTCAGTTGGATTTTTTTGATAGGTACAATGAATAACGGCGCCATCCTGAATATTCACTTTATTCCCCATTCTTATATAATGTACATCACCTCTAACTACTGCATTGAACCATATACTGCAATCATCGCCCATAACAACATCACCAACGATGGTGGCATTAGGCGCAATAAAACAATTTTCACCAAATTGAGGATGTTTACCAAGGACGGGTAGAATAACTGGCATTTTTTTTAGTTGACAGATGATAGATGATAGTTGACAGATAATCTAAAGTTACAATCAAAATAATTAGATCGTATACTTTAAATTATTAGAATACAACCAGGGCAAATCGCTTTGTATTTAGGCATTTTGAAATGTATAATTGGTATTATATTTTGCAAAGTTTCAGTAAAATATGAACCATGGCTTACTATGAAAATTTAATGGTTTGGAAAAAATCGATGGAGCTGGTAGGGGAAGTATACAGGGTTACAAAACTTTACCCTCGGGAAGAATTATATGCCCTTACTTCTCAATCACGTAGAGCAGCAGTATCTATTCCCGCTAATATTGCAGAAGGTTGTGGTCGTAATTATAAGAAAGATAGCATACAATTCTTTCATGTAGCTAGAGGTTCAATTTATGAACTTGAAACCTTATTGAAGATCGCTTTACTGATAGAAATTTTACCAAAAGAAGAGGTCCGGAAAATTATCCCTTTATTGCATGAGTGTTTAAAAATACTCAATGGATTTATTACCTATTTCGAGCAGGGGCTCCTGAAATAGTTACTATCTTTATAATGTAAACTAGAACGCTTTTACTAATCTTTTTTCCTGTCAACTATCAACTATCATCTGTCAACTCATGAATAACAGGGAACTTTTTCTTCAGCACGTTGCACAAACATCAGCAGCGCCGATTGGGTTGGAGATGAAGAATGCATTGGGCATCCACATTTGGGATGTGGAAGGGAAAAAATACACAGATCTCATTTCTGGTTTCAGTGTTTGCAATATCGGGCATAGCCATCCTGCTGTTGTGAAAGC
>JBDKEH010000119.1:0-39210 GCA_039795345.1 Bacteroidota bacterium | reverse complement strand
ATATCCCAAACCTTGTAGCTGACCATGACTACCAACACCCACCAAGCCCCCTTGTTGCACCAAACTGTTACTACCCTGAGCATGTTTTTGGAACACATGATCTTCTGGTGTAAACCATC
The DNA here is from genome assembly GCA_039795345.1 of Bacteroidota bacterium. Lineage (GTDB taxonomy): Bacteria > Bacteroidota > Bacteroidia > Chitinophagales > Chitinophagaceae > Sediminibacterium. The sequence continues at coordinate 39,091 of JBDKEH010000119.1, read as the reverse complement.
CACCGTTGCCACCTGTTCTTCTGCGAGCTTTTGTGCTGAGTTCTTCATATGGTGTGAAACGATTCAATTTTGGATCTTTTAACGGACTTTCAGTAGTGTAGTAATAGTTCTCTGCCCAAGGGCCGCCATACGCCACCAGTAACGTTGGAGTATGTGCCATTTTACTTTCAGCGATGGTCTTGGTAACATCTTTATACAATGGGAACACAGGAATCGCATGTTCTACACCCGGATAACCATCCAACAAGTGAGTCATGTTGAGTTTATAATCCAAACCACCTTCTGTGGTAGGCATCAATTTCTGTTCTTTAGCAGCCATGATGATCCATTGACGAGCTTGACGAACACCTGTTAAGTACATTTTGATGTACTGTGTTTTGTAATACTTACTGTACTGCTCCAACACTTTCTTGGTTTGTTCCAAATCACGGAGATTATACATCCAATAACCCACACCCGGACCTGTACTATAAATTCTTGGACCTGGGATGGTTCCAGCTTCTACCATATCACCATAAGTCAACACATCTGTTGTTGCTGTTTGCGGATCTCTCGTTGTAGTAACACCATAAGCAAGGTTTGCAGCATAGATCCATACTGTATTCTTGTGCAAGCCCCAGAATGGCCACATATGAGAGTGGGTATCGATGAATCCGGGTGTAATGGTCTTCCCGGAACAATCCACCACTTTAGCGCCTGCAGGAGCTGATAACCCTTTTCCCACTTGTTTGATTCGATTGTTTACGATCAAAATATCTCCTCTCTCAATCACTTCATCTCCTTTCATCGTTACAATTCTTGCATTGCGCAACAGAATGGTGCCTGTAGGGATATCTTTTTCATAATACACTTTTACTTGTACCTCTGAAGGGCTGTATTTTTCTTTTTTCTTCAGTTCTGCTTTGTCTAAGCTATCCTGTTTTGCTTTTGCAGGATCTGCTTTTAATGCAGCAGCAAGATCAGCCGCTTTTTTCTTAGCCAATGAATCAGCAAGTTTTTTTGCATCCGGTCCTGCAGCATTCAATGCTTTGATACTATCTGCAGCTCTTTTTGCTTCTGCTTTTTTAGCGTCTTTCACAGAATCTTCTACTGCTTTTGCACGCTCTGTATCATACACCCAATGTCCATTACCTAAACTCCAGTGAATTTTTTTACCATCACCTTCCCATGCAGGAAACTCCCCTCCGATCTCTGTCAATTGTCTGGCAGGAAAAATGCTAGCAGAGGGTTCTGCAACATTGATATTAGGAGTTTTACCCGTTTCTGGAATGGTTACCACATAAATATTGTTATTCACTTGTGCCAATGCCTGATTACCTACCGGAGCCATCAGAATGATTCCCGCAGCAGAAGGCATATTCTGAGGCTCTCTGGCATCAGAAGATTCAGGAAGCATACAATGATTCAATGGATCGGATACAGACATATATCTTCCCATAACATATTCCTTGCCTGTACCTTCATGATCTGAATGAGCCCCTTTGTGCCCATCTAGAACAGAGCCAAATGTGGTGATACCTGTAATACGTACATGTGTTTTAGGATCCGTTCCATCCCAACGAATAGAGATCAATGAACCACCGCCTGCATTTAAGAAAATTCTTTCAGTGTCTTTGGTGAAATGAATGTTTCCTCTGTTTCTAGCCATATCCACCACTTTGATATCTCCACCATTCTCATTCATCCAAACGATCTCGCCTTCTGCTCCATCAAAGAAAGGATCTTCTGCATCTTTGAATAATCGTTTCGGTCCGCGGAAGAATGCAATACGCTGATTGTAACTCCAAGCAGGTTGCATATAAAATGCGGCTTCTGAGGTTAATTTGGTAACTTGATTAGAGCCTAATGCTACTTTATACAAATGCCCTCCTTCTTTTTCTTCCCATGTAGCAAAAACGATCTGTCTGCCATCCGGACTCCAAGCAGGCATTGCTTCTGTAAAGTTATGATTGGTTACTCTTACCGGAGTGCCATTGGGATAATCCATCACATACAAACGATTCAACACTGTGAAAGCTAATTTCTTTCCATCAGGACTAGGTACAGCATCGCGAATCTGAGAAGCGAGTGCATGTGATGTGTCTTTAACATCATAATTGAAATATAAACGAGGGCCCAGTTCTAGTTTCACATCTACATCCATGGGGATTTCTGTTGCCGGATCTCCATTCACAGGTATTCTCCAAATTTTACCACCATAACTAGCGATCAAATATTTACTATCCGGTGTGAAAGCCATACCTGGCAATACACCTTGTGGCGCAATACTTTCCTGCTCATCACGCTGTACAGGATAAGCCAACCATCTTTCATCACCGTTTTTCAAGTTACGAATCACCAAACCCGTTTTGTCATTGTATCTTGAACCATACACCATCCATTGTCCATCTTTACTGAGTGTTGGTGTAAAAGCTGAACCATAACGTGTGGTAATAGTATTGACCAATCCTTTTTCGCGATCATAAGTACCGATCTGGTATTGAGGTAGCAAGGCATTATAGTTCCATGATCCAAATCGCTGACTATAATAGATGGTCTTGCCATCCGGACTCACAAAAGGGTCAATGGTCTTCAGTGCATTTGGTGCATCATTCAATTGAATGCCACCACCACCATCTGCATGAAACATCCATAAGCGAGGTAATCTTCTACCGCGACTGGCAATGACATAATTACCGTCCGGTGTCCATACCGCATTTACATAATCATCTACCCGCGTCTTGGTAAGTTGCATGGTATCCTGTCTTTGCATATCCAGGATCCAAATATTATCACTACCACTTCTATCACTGGTGAACAATAATTTTTTACCATCCGGACTAAAACGCGGATGTGTTTCATAAGCAAAACCTTTGGTAACAGGAGTTGCTTTACCACCAGTAATAGGCATCGTATAGATATCTCCCATCAAATCAAAAGCAATGGTATTGCCATCCGGACTAACGTCTACGCTCATCCATGTGCCTTCTTTGGTATTAAAACTGATTTCTCTTGAAGGCTTTAAGGGAAGGTCTTTAAAAGTTGTATAGACAGGTGTATCTTTTTTAGTAGAATCAGCTAAAAAAGAAGAAAATAAACGCAGTTGATCTTCTTCAGACGGTAACCACGTAGTCATCAGGGCAGCAGAAGCAATAGCTATCCCTGAAAAGAATAGTTTTCTCATTCGGTACGGTTTTGGGATTAAAAGATACAACTGATATGATTACCATCATCCCCATTTATCAAAAAATTGTATCTCAAGAAAGGATGTAACTTTTAGGAAACAACATCGTTGTAGATAAAAAACTATGAAGAACAGCATCCTCTTGGCATTGACCTTGTTTATTTCGGCTTCAACATTTGGACAATCTGGCCGGACACATTTAAGGGAGTCTATTGACACCAATCAACTACAGCTTTCAATACTTACTCAACAAATAGTACAGCATGAAAAAAACACTTTTGGGAAGGCTCGTGCTGTTTTGCATTGGCTTTCCAATAGACTTGACTGGAAAGCAACTGATTATCAAACCAGAACGGTGAATCAAATATTGGCACGTGGCGGAGGCAATTGTTTTGAGTTAGCCAAAGTCTATATGGCAATGATCAACTCTATCGATTTACCATACAGGGCTATTGCAGAGATCAATCTGCATGTATACAATGAAGGAAGACAGAAAACTGCCGAGGAAAAAGTAAATCAGGTCGGAAATCGGATGTCAGTATTTGGTAGACAACACAATGATCATCGATGGCTTGAGGTGCTGGATGAGTCAACAGGCAAATGGGAACCCGTAGATCCATCAATGAATGTAATTGGTACTGAACAATGGCTAAAAGCACGGGCATGGTTTGGACCTAGAATTACCATAGATACAGCGAGCACCAATGACATGATTATTCCATTTGCCATATTTGTAGTAAACAAGCAACAGCAATATGTTGAAGACAGAAGTCGTCATTATATTGTAGAATCACTCAATCAATTCTACCAAGGTCAACTGGAGCGACTACCTTCTTGGAATAGTTGGATCTCACAAACCTCATTACTAAGCCCACATGCCAAAGCAGCATTTGAAGGAAAAGAAAATCTTCATTTACAAAACCAGAAAATTGCAGCTTTAGTAAAAACCTATCAAGACCTTAAAAAGGAATTTGAGAATAAGTAATTAATACTTACCATTTGATAAGTGCATACCCCTTTAACTGATGTGTCGTAATGGTTGTCAGTGCTGATGTTGCTATGCCAACCCCAGGCGCTAGTGTTGACGGATCGATCCCTCTTTTTTTGAGCGTTTGTCCACAGACAACAATTTTTACACCGGCATCTACCAAAGCTTTGATCATAGGTAGATTGGGATTATCGACTTTGTATCTTGCTTTGTACGCTTCATTATTTAAAATGGTATAACCTGCTGCATTATGCACAGCCATTACCATTTTGATCTTTTCTTTTGGAACACCTCCTACTCCATGTAAGTTAAGCAAGGTGCAGGCTGCTTCAATACCCAGATTGATTGTATCAGGCTTACTACTACCCATTACCAGATCAACCAATAATTTGTAGTTCATTTTAGGATCCGGCTTTTCTACTGCATCTGGTATTTCATATACCGGGCCAAAATCCTTAATAATAGGGTTTACTTTATCCTGCGAAAATGAAGTAGCAACAAGAAAAAAAGCTACCATCAGCGATACAATCTTTTTCATAGTTCTTATTTAAGTGCTACAAGATATAGCATGTTCTTTAACCAAAAACACCATTCATCAACTCGTATTCACTTTCTCGCCGGACTGAAGTCAGGCGCTATTTAAACTTGCACATTGTATACTTGAAACTTTCTTGTTTCTTGTTTCTTGTTTCTTATTTCTTGTTTCCTGTTTCTCACTTCCTATTTCCCAAATTTCTTCTTCAAGGCATTTAATGCATCATTCACACTCAATGCAGATAAATCTTCTTCTTTATGCTTGCTACTTTCTTGTCTTCTTGGCTTCCTATCTCCTTGTACCCTTTCCTCTGTACTTGCTTGTTTGATAGATAAAGCGATTCTTTTACGCTGTACATCCACTTCCATCACTTTCACCTGAACTTTTTGGCCAAGTTTTAAAGCCTCCCCAGGATCACTGATATATCGGTGAGCTATTTCGCTTACATGTACCAATCCATCTTGTTTCACACCTATATCCACAAAGGCACCAAATCTGGTTAAATTGGTAACAACACCCGGCACGATCATACCTGTTTGTACATCTTCGATCTTATAGATCTGGGCAAATTCAAACTGTTCCAATTCATTGCGTGGATCCAGTCCCGGCTTTTTTAATTCATTTAGAATATCGCGCAAAGTCAGCTCTCCAAATTGTTCGGTCACATATTTTTTAGGATCAATTTTAGTGACCAACATTTCATTTCCGATCAGTTCTTTTACATGAACCTGCAGATCAGCAGCCATTTTTTCTACAATAGGATAAGCCTCAGGGTGAACCGCACTTGCATCCAATGGATTATTCCCCTCTTTGATCCTTAAGAATCCTGCACATTGTTCAAAAGCTTTTGCTCCCAAACGTGGCACTTTCAATAATTGATTTCTCTCTTTGAACCCACCGATCTCTGATCGATAACGTACGATATTGTCTGCCATACTTCCACCAATACCACTCACATAGGCCAGCAAATGTTTACTTGCTGTATTTAAATTCACCCCCACTGTATTCACACAACTTACAACTGTTTGATCCAGTCTTTCTTTTAAGCGAAACTGGTTCACATCATGCTGGTATTGCCCAACCCCAATACTTTTCGGATCGATCTTTACCAATTCAGCCAAAGGATCCATTAATCGTCTACCAATACTTACAGAGCCTCGTACTGTTACATCATGATCAGGAAATTCTTCACGTGCTGTTTCAGATGCTGAATAGACAGATGCTCCATCTTCGTTTACTAAGAACACCGGTAACCCTAATTGCATTTTTTTGATGAACTGTTCGGTTTCTCTTCCTGCCGTACCGTCACCAATGGCAATGGCTTCTACCTTAAACTGCTCTACCAGTTTTTTGATCTTATGCTCACTTTCATAGATGCGATTGTTTTCATGCACATAGATCAAATCTGTTGTTTGGAGATCTCCTTTATTATCCAAACAAACCACTTTACAACCGGTACGATATCCGGGATCGATCGCTAAAATATTTTTTCTTCCTAATGGCGCACTCAGCAGCAACTGACGAAGATTCTCTGCAAATACATTGATTGCCTCTTCATCTGCTTTTTGTTTCAGTGCTGTTCTGAATTCAGATTCTAAACTTGGTTGCATCAATCTTCGATAAGCATCGCGAATGGCTTTTCTCAAATGATCAGACCAAGGGCTCATTCCTTTGATGAATTGTTGCTCTAATAGATACAAGGCATCTTCTTCAACCGGAGCAATGCTCATACGCAAAATACCTTCCAGAAAACCACGGAGAATAGCAAGGATACGGTGAGAAGGAATTTTATGGATAGGTTCAGAGAAATCGAAATAGTCTTTGTATTTGATACCTTCAGTTTCTTTATCAGCCAACACTTTACTCTGTATGGTGGCAGTATCTTCAAATAGTTTACGCATTTTAGCGCGCACTTCAGCATTTTCATTCACCAGTTCCGCAATAATATCTTTTGCACCTTGCAAGGCATCTTCAGCTGATAGTATTTTATCATTAATGTATTTAGCAGCCTCAAGCATTACATCATCCTGTTGCTGTGCTAACATTAAGTCTGCCAATGGCTCTAATCCATTTTCACGTGCAGTTTGCGCTTTGGTCTTACGTTTTGGTTTGTAGGGCAAATAAATATCTTCCAATGCAGCAATGGTAGTAGCATTGTTGATTTTAGTCTGTAACTCATCCGTCATCTTACCTTGCTCGGTGATCGCTTTTTCGATGAAGATCTTACGTTCAGTAAATTCTTTCAGAAACTTCGATTCATCCTGTATTTGTTGGATCTGGACCTCATCTAGCCCACCTGTTTTATCTTTTCTGTAACGAGCTATGAAAGGAATCGTTGCACTTTCTTCGAACAGATCCAATACCGCTTGTACCTGTGTTTGTTTGAGATTGAGTTTAACTGCGATCAAGGGAGCAAAACCAGACATAAATATTTTCCTTTTTGACGATTAAAAATCAGGGGAGCGAATGTAGGAGGAAAAGGGGGTGTAAAAAAAAGATGTGGATAATCTTAGGGGCTTGTTTAAATTTTGCTGCGTGACGGGCTTTGAGCTATGCGCTGCGAGCTATGAGCTATTGGCTATTGGCTATTGGCAAGTAGAAATATTAAGCGATGCGAATCACTTTCGATGGATAGCGTTCTGTGTAATTACGGATCATAGAACGAATGACTTCATTTTCTGGATACATAGTTAAATGCTCTTTTAATTCATCCAACTGATGAATAGCAATATCTGTGGATGGCGTTCCCATTCCATAAAAAACACCATTTTCAATCAATACACATGCAGACTGATCACGAATCACAAAGGTTTCTTTTTGTTCTGTGATCCATTGCAACGCAGTCATAACACGTTGGTTATAATCATTAACGTCAGGCCATTCCTTTTGCGCCGTGAGATCAAGAAAACAAAGAGCAGGATGAAGTTCATGCATCTTCACCAACTTCCATAGCATCCTATGTGCATCTGCCAACAATGCAAATGAAGCAACAGGTTGTAAATGTTTTCTTTTTTTATCGATCCCCAACCTGATATAACCTCTATTGTCTTCAAACTGGTAGATACCCCAGACTTGCTCAAATCTTTTTTGACTTTTATTATGGATCGGCCATAATCTTTTGATCTCTACACTCTCAAATAGAGAAGCGATAAATTCAGTTGGACATTCAACATAAGATATCCGATGAACGGTTCTCAACAATTCCTGTCTTTTTTTGCTGATATCCAAACCCGAGAAATGACTCAATACCCTTTTCTTCAGGTTTTTAGCCTTGCCCACATAAAGGACTTTATCTTTTTGATCATGGAAATAATAGACGCCTGGCTTTTGCGGAAGTCCCATTACCTGCTTTTCCGGTAAATGAGCCGGTAAGCTTTGTCCATGGTTTTCCTTTTTCAGCATCTCTTTGATGAGTCGCTGACCATTGTTCTGCAAAACCATATCCAATACCTGCGCAGTTGCCAAAGCATCCCCTCCGGCCCTGTGTCTGTTCGCAATCGGGATATCTAGCTCTCGACACAAATGACCAAGTCCATATTTACGAAAGCCTGGAAATACTTTTCGACTGAGTCGAATGGTGCATAATTTCGGCACATTCAATTGATAACCTGCTTTTTGTAAGTGGTACTTCACAAAAGAATAGTCAAAATTCACGTTATGGGCTACGAAGATTCTGCCTGCTAAGAGATTGAAAATTTTCTCCGCTACTGTTTCGAATGAAGGGGCTTTTGATACCATTGCATCCGAAATACCGGTCATATTAGCGATATAAGGAGGAATCTCTTGGTGTGGATTGATGAGGGTCTCAAATTTCCCCTCTACCTCGGTACCATTGTGTAATACGATGGCAATTTCAGTCATTCCATGTTGTTCCGGAAAACCGCCAGTTGTTTCGATATCCACAATAGCAAATTGCATACAATAAGGGTTGTAAATTCGGTAAATAAACCATATCTTACAAACAAAGATTCAGCCCTCCTCGATAGCGCCGGTTTTATTGACAGCTTGGACTTCTTCTGACTGATATTAAAATATCCTCTGGAAGACCGTAAAACCTTTTTACGTACCAAATCTACTTGCCATGTCAAACACAAAATCCCAATTTCACATCAGTGAAAATGCACGCAATGCTGCTATTGTAGCCATTATTCTGATTGCTGTTGTGGTATTATCTTATCTGGAATGGAAAGGTCGCGCCTAGATTGACGACATTTTTACGCTAAAGCCCTTTATTTCAATCGTTTTCTGCTGTTTCTTCAGTAGACTGTAATGTTTTTGACCGTATTGATACTTATTTGTCAGAAAAAAATGGTGCAACCCTGTAACCTAAATGAGCAAGAAACGTTAGGTATAATTAACAATGGTTAACCTGACTTTCACAACTCGCAGGTTAGCTTTGCACCAGAAAACAACTGACATGAAGAATATTGTTTTAATCTGCCTTCTTATAGCCTTTACTGCGTGTAGCGGTAGTCAGGTTCGTAGTTTCTGCAAGACTGCAGGAAAAAAAGTAGCCAGTTGCTGCACTTCCATGTCTTTGAAGCAGCGTAATGCCCTAAAGCAAGCAAAAACCAATGGCACGGAAGAAAAAGTTGTGCCACAACCACCGGCAGCCATTTCCCTATTAGAATGGAACGAAGCTGTATTTCTTTGGTAAGCAAATCCCCTTGCATTTTATATATCTAACCACGCTTTGCGTGGTTTTTTTATCCCCCCTCGTTCTCCCCCAGTATTTTCGTAGTTTTGCCAGCCTTAAAAAATGAGATCAGGAATGGAATTGAGCAAGAACTATATCCCGGGAGATATTGAAGCCAGATGGTACCAACATTGGCTAGACAAAGGTTATTTCAACAGTACCCCCGATGAAAGAGAGTCTTTCACCGTAGTAATACCCCCACCCAATGTTACCGGTGTATTACACATGGGGCATTGTTTGAACAATACCATTCAGGACATTCTTGTTCGCCGCGCACGTATGCAAGGTAAAAATGCTTGTTGGGTGCCGGGTACTGATCATGCATCTATAGCAACCGAAGCAAAGGTGGTGGCGATGCTTCGCGAAAAAGGAATTGCAAAATCATCCATCGGCCGCGAAGAATTCCTTCAATATGCTTGGGAATGGAAAGAAAAATATGGCGGTATCATTTTGCAGCAGTTGAAAAAAATGGGCTGCAGTTTGGATTGGAACCGAACTTCTTTCACCATGGATGATGATTACTATCAATCTGTCATCAAAGTTTTTGTGGATCTCCATCAAAAAGGTTGGATCTATCGTGGTAAAAGAATGATCAACTGGGATGTAAAAGCAAAAACTGCTTTGAGTGATGAAGAAGTCATCTATAAAGAGGTACAGAGCAAGTTATATTATGTTCGATATGAAATAGTTGACAGTTTGGAGTTGACAGATGACAGTAAGAAGAAAGAGAAAGAATTTATTACGATTGCTACGGTTAGACCTGAAACTATTTTAGGAGATACTGCTATTTGTGTAAATCCGGATGATGAGCGTTATAAACACTTACACGGCAAATATGCGATCGTTCCATTAATTGGCAGACGTATACCTATCATTGCCGATGATTATGTAACCACCGATTTCGGTACCGGTGCGTTGAAAGTAACACCTGCTCATGATATGAATGACTATCAACTCGGACAGAAATATAATCTGGAAGTGATTGATACGATGAATGATGATGGTACCATGAGTGAAGCTGCACAGTTATACATTGGTGAAGATCGTTTTGAAGTGCGTAAGAAAATTGTTCCGGAGCTAGAAGCAAAAGGACACATTGTAAAAATTGAAGATTATACCAATCAGGTTGGTTTCAGTGAGAGAACTGATGCTGTGGTAGAACCCCGACTGAGTTTACAGTGGTGGGTAGATATGAAAAAAATCTCTGAACCGGCTTTGAAAGCGGTGATGAATGGAGATATAGAATTCCATCCCGCTAAGTTTAAAAATCTCTACCGTCATTGGATGGAGAATATCAAAGATTGGTGTATCAGTCGCCAATTGTGGTGGGGACATCGTATCCCTGCATGGTACACCCCCGACGGAACTTATGCTGTAGCAGCTACAAAAGAAGAAGCATTTGAAAATCTCAGATCGCAGATCTCAGATTTGAAATTGGATGATATTCGTCAAGATGATGATTGCTTAGACACTTGGTTCTCTAGTTGGCTTTGGCCTTTTGAGGTATTCAAAGGATTGTCTAACCCGGGTAATGCAGAAGTAAAATACTATTATCCAACCAATACTTTGGTAACTGCACCCGAGATCATTTTTTTCTGGGTGGCTCGTATGATCATGGCAGGCGAGGAATACATGAAAGAAATTCCTTTCAAACATGTATACTTTACAGGGATTGTAAGAGATAAGCAAGGAAGAAAAATGAGTAAGAGTCTAGGCAACTCTCCTGATCTTCTTGCACTCATCGATCAATATGGAGCAGATGCGGTTCGATTTGGTATCATGATCTCCTCTCCGGCAGGTAATGATATTTTATTTGATGAAGCAGCACTAGAGCAAGGCCGCAACTTCAACAATAAACTCTGGAACGCACTCAAGCTCATCAAAAGCTGGGAGTCTCGCATTGATAAAAATTCACTACTCACTACTCACCACTCATCTTCCTTCGCTACTGATTGGTTCGAATCTCGCTTACAGCAAGCTAAAGCCGAAGTAGAAACATTGATGCAGCAATTCCGTTTAAGTGAGGCGTTGAAAGTATTGTATTCACTGATCTGGGATGATTTCTGTAGCTGGTACTTGGAATGGGCGAAACCCGGATTTGAGCAGCCGGTTGATCCTGTGGTTTATGAAAAGACCATCAACTATTTTGAAGAGATGATGCAATTGTTGCATCCTTACATGCCATTCATCACCGAAGAGATTTATCACTTGCTAAGAGATCAGTCTGAAGACTTGTGCATTAAACAACAAACTCAGGCTGGACAAACAAACAACGCAATGTTGGAAGCGGGAGAATTATTAAAGCAGGTGATTTCAGCATTGAGAGATGCAAGAAATAAAAATCAGCTGAAACCAAAAGATCCGATCAAGTTGCATATTGAAACCAATCAGCAAAAGCAATATGAGACTATAGCAGGAATTCTCGCCAAACAGATCAATGCCGCATCCATCGATTTTGAAACTTCTGTATCCAATGCTATTGTAGTTGCTGTTGAAAAAGATAAATTCTTCATTGAGACAGAACGCCAGCTAGATACTACTGCGCTTAAGACTGAATTATTAAAAGATCTTGAGTATCAGAAAAATTTCCGTGACAGCGTCATGAAAAAATTGAGCAATGAAAGATTTGTTCAAAATGCAAAACCGGAAGTGGTAGCGTTAGAGCAAAAGAAATTAGCGGATGCAGAAGCGCGTATTCAAAACATTGAAGAGAGTTTGAAGAATTTGTAATATGCCTGCCAACTTACATATTCGAGAAGCCGACTCCAATGACAGAAGTATCATCCGCTTATTAGCGGAGAATACCTGGCCAGATGCTTATGGCAAGATCATCTCACAGGAACAGATCCGTTACATGTTAGACATGATCTATAGCGATGATGCATTGTTGGAACAAATGCAAAAGGGACATCAATTTTATCTCGCCGAACTCAATGACCAACCGATTGGGTTCGCTTCCGTTTCAGAAGAAGGCACTCAAGGATGTAAACTCAATAAATTATACATCCTACCGACAATTCAAAAATCAGGAGCGGGAAAAGCACTCTTAGAAAAGGTCATTGCATACACAAAAGAAAAAAATCACACCCGACTCTTCTTACAAGTCAACAAACAAAACCCTGCCAAAGATTTCTATACACGAATGGGATTCACCATCGCTGAAGAAGTGAAACTGGATATTGGTAACGGATTTTTTATGGATGATTATATGATGGAAGTGTGGTGCTAGGTACTGGGTTATCAGGTAATCGGGTGATTGGGTTAGCAATACTAGATAATAAAATGATTACTATTTGCTATGAACCATACGCCGCTTGTTGCTCACAGCTCGAAGCTCACAGCTAATACACCAACACATGCGTCTGCTTAATCACTCCCATTACAAATACACTTTGTACATGTCCGAGATTCTCTGCTTGACTTAGTTTATTGACATGGAAATTATAATAGTCATCCATATTTTCTGCTACTACTTTTAACATGAAATCGAACTCTCCTGAGATATTGTAACACTCGATCACTTCATGCATCTCTAAGATGCTTTTGATAAATCGTTCTCCCGCATTTCGATTGTGTTGTTTGAGCGATACATAACAGATCACCATCAATCCTTTTTTTACTTTGGAATGATCTAATAAAGTAGCATACTGTCTGATCACTCCCTGCTCTTCCATTCTTTTAATTCGCTCATGAACAGGTGTTGTACTCAACAATACTTTGTCAGAGATTTCTTTCACTGTGGCGCGGGCATTTTGTTGCAGGATACGAAGTATGGCTAGGTCTTTATCATCCAATGCCATCGTACTGATAGTAGATTCGGCTGTTTGTCTCGTTTTAGCCATATGATTTAGTGCTTTTATTCTTCCAAAGATACCCAATTTTTAATTTTATTCTATTTTTTTAAAATATTCTAGAATATTCGTCTATAAATATAGATTTGCACTTCATAAAAACACTATATGTCTACATTAACATCTTCTATTGACTTCAACCTGAAGTATAAAGTGGCCGATATCAGTCTAGCAGACTGGGGCCGTAAAGAAATTCGTTTAGCTGAGGCTGAAATGCCCGGTTTGATGGCATTGCGTGCTGAGTATGGCGCTTCACAGCCCCTGAAAGGTGCTCGTATCGCAGGATGTCTGCACATGACTATCCAAACCGCTGTATTGATCGAAACACTGGTTGCATTGGGTGCTGAAGTAAAATGGAGCTCTTGTAATATCTTCTCTACGCAAGATCAGGCTGCTGCTGCGATTGCTGCTGCAGGTGTAGGTGTATTTGCATGGAAAGGTCAGACTTTGGAAGAAGCTGATTGGTGTATTGAACAAACTTTGTTCTTCGGTGGTGCTGATCGCCCATTGAATATGATCCTGGATGATGGTGGTGATTTGACCAATATGGTATTTGATAAATATCCTGAGTTGGTTCAGCATATCAAAGGTTTATCTGAAGAAACCACTACAGGTGTTCACCGTTTGTATGAGCGTATGGCAAAAGGTACTTTACCCATTCCTGCGATCAACGTAAACGACTCTGTTACCAAATCTAAATTTGATAACAAATACGGTTGTCAAGAATCTCTGGTAGATGCGATCCGTCGTGCTACTGATGTAATGATGGCAGGTAAAGTTGCTGTTGTAGGTGGTTATGGCGATGTGGGTAAAGGTTCTGCATTGTCTTTGCGTGGTGCAGGTTGTCGTGTGATCGTTACTGAAATCGATCCGATCTGTGCTTTACAAGCTGCGATGGATGGTTTCGAAGTAAAGAAAATGATCGATGCAGTAAAAGAAGCGGATATCGTTGTAACTGCTTCCGGTTGTCGCGATCTGTTAACTGAAAAGCATTTCCGTTTGATGAAAGACAAAGCGATCGTTTGTAATATCGGTCACTTTGATATCGAAATTGATATTGCTTGGTTGAACAACAACTATGGTCATACCAAAGATACCATCAAACCACAGGTTGACTTATACAATATCGATGGTAAAGATGTGATCATTCTGGCTGAAGGTCGTTTGGTGAACCTTGGTTGTGCAACAGGCCACCCTTCATTTGTAATGAGTAACTCTTTCTCTAACCAAACATTGGCTCAGATCGAATTGTGGAATAACCACAAAAACTATGAGAACAAAGTGTATGTGTTACCTAAGCACTTGGATGAGAAAGTAGCTCGTTTACACCTTGCTAAAGTGGGTGCTGAATTGGATGAATTAACGGATGAGCAAGCTGCTTATCTCGGCATCTCTAAAGTAGGTCCATTCAAAGCCGAACATTATCGTTATTAATTTTTTGAGTGACATTCTATATCTGCAACCCGACAAGCAATTGTCGGGTTGTTTTTTTTCTGCGTGCCTCTGTGCATTCAGTGGCATTTTATTGCCACTGAAGACACAGAATAACACAGAAGCAATAAGTCAAATTATTTCCGATTTAGTCTTACTTTTCAGCTCTAAATAGAAATCGATGAGAACAATATGGCTGATTCTGATCCTATTCTTTTTTTCTAATACAGTTAAGAGTGAAACTGGTACACGTTTGGCTGCTATCATTCCACAGCCCGTTTCACTAAAAGCCGAAGCGGGTTTTTTCAAATTGAAAAATAGCATGTCAATTGCAGCACTCCCTGAAGCTAAATTTGTCATGCAACATCTGATGACATCTTTGTCTGTACCGACAGGGTTTACATTCAGTCCGATAGTTAAAAATGCAGATATTACCTTAGAATTGATACCTCAAAAAGATGTTGCATTAGGAGAAGAAGGATATTATCTGAAAGTTTCTCCCACAGGTATTAAAATCAGTGCGAATACACAGGCAGGCCTATTTTATGGCGTGCAAACGCTCCTACAGATCTTCCCTAAAGAAATAAATGCAAAAAAACTTGTTACATCACCTGTTGAGTGGTCGGTGCCGGCTGTTTCTATTATGGATAAACCACGTTTTGGTTGGCGTGGATTGATGTTTGATGTAAGTCGTCACTTCTTCACCAAACAGGAAGTAAAACAGTTCATTGATGAAATGGTGCGTTATAAATTCAACCTCTTACACCTTCATTTAACGGATGACCAAGGTTGGAGAATACAGATCAAATCATTGCCGCAATTGACAGATGTTGGTGCGTGGAGACCCAAACGTGAAGGTAAATGGGCCAATACACCAGACCCTGCTCCTGATGAGCCAAAAAATTATGGTGGTTTTTACACGCATGAAGACATTAAAGAATTAGTACAATATGCTAAAGAGCGTTTTGTAAATATCTTACCCGAGATCGATATTCCGGGGCATAGCATGGCCATGCTTGCTGCATTCCCGGATCTATCTGCAACACCTGGAACCAAGTATTGGGTGAATGCCGGAGAAAAATTCATGGAATGGCCGGCAGGTGCACATTTCTATGCATTGAAAGACAATAACCTCTCTCCTGCCAATGAAAAAGTATACCAGGTATTGGATAAAGTGTTTACAGAAGTAGCTCAACTTTTCCCATTTGAATACATCCATATGGGAGGCGATGAAACCGCTAAAAATTTCTGGGAAAAAAGTGAGGAGATCAAATCTCTCATGCAAAGAGAGAACCTGAAAGATATGGATGCGGTTCAAAGTTATTTTGTGAAGCGAGTTGAAAAAATCATTCGCTCTAAAGGAAAGAAAATGATGGGTTGGGATGAGATTCTAGAAGGTGGATTAGCAGAAGGTGCTTCTGTGATGAGTTGGAGAGGCATGAAAGGAGGCATTGCTGCTGCTAAAGCCAACCATACCGTTGTGATGTCGCCCACAGATTTTGCTTATCTAGATTATTATCAAGGGGAAAGAACCGTAGAGCCTCCGGTTTACGCAGGCCTTAGATTACAAAAGGCTTACCAATTCGATCCTTTACCGGATAGTATCGATCCTAAATTCATTTTAGGGGGACAAGGAAACCTTTGGACGGAACAAATTCAGAATTTCAGAACCGTACAATATATGTTATGGCCACGTGCTTTGGCCATTGCGGAGTCAGTTTGGTCTCAGAAAGAAAATAAAAATTGGACTGATTTTGTCAATCGTGTTGAACTCCAATTCGAGCGAATGAATCATGCCAATATCAGATATAGTACTGCCATGTACGATCCAATCATTACTGCTAAACTTGATGCCCAGAAAAATCTGATATTGGTATTAGATAAAGAAATCCCTGATATGGATATTCATTTTTCCATAGATGAAAGCAACCCCGACCATACTTATCGTAAATACGAAGGCCCCTACACCCTACCCAAAGATGTGGCTACAGTAAAATTTGTCTGCTACAAGAATGGTAAGCAAGTAGGTAGGCAGATCAATATTTCGGTGGAGGAATTGAAGAAGAGAGTAGGAAGATAGCTATGAGCTGCGAGCTTCTAGCTTTTAGCTTCTAGTTAATTGCGTCAGTTTAACAATATCTATTGTTTACCGAGGTTGGCTCTTGGTTTCATGTTTGACTCTGAACACTGTGCTAATGGCTAGCAGCTCAAGGCTCGTAGCTATTTTTTACCGACACTCCAGCCGCTCATCCCAATCACCCCTCTCCACTCCTGTAACTCATCACAGGAAAATAGCCTTTAATATTTCATTAAGAATTTGGCTACAATAGCCTACAGTTCTGCATTACAGGGCAATGTTAACATTGCTTAACATTGGCATTAACACCACTCATAATAACGTTACTGCAACGCTTGTAACTAATCACAATCCACTTCGTCTATCTATCATCACGTTCTACTTTTGACTTGTCAATCAAACAAAAGAAAAACGACAAACTATTTATAACAACATTAATAAAGAAACAAAATGAAAAAATTATTCATCCTGACCTTAGCGGTCATCGCCCTTGGAACCAGCGCCTTTGCTGATACCAACAAAAAAACAAAATATAATGGTGCTAGTCACTTTAGTTCCACTTTTACCGGTGTGCAAGAAGTAAGCTGGAGCGCTGACGAGAAATTTGAAAAAGCCAGCTTTTTAGAAAATGGCATCAAGAAAGAGGTATTCTATACCCACGATGGCGAGTTGATCGGTTCAACTAAAACCTATGCTTTTGATAAATTACCAAAAGCGGCTTTACAAACCATCACTACAAAATACACTTACCCTGAGTTTCAGTTGGAAGATTGTATTGAGTTCACCAACTCAGTGGGAGAAACCAGCTACTTTATCTCTATGGAAAAAGCAAATCAGAAACTGGTATTGGAAATTTCTGAAGCAGGTCAAGTGAGCATTTTCTCAAAAGAGAATAAGTAATTTAAAATTTTCTCAGTCTATATATACCCACCCGGCCCGTAAGCCGGGTTTTTCTTTTAACAATGAACCTATTAACATTTTGCATGATACTTAGCCCTATTCCTTAACTTCCGTGCGGATTATTACTCAACTGTAACCGTGGATCCTTTTGGGAATGAATTGCCATGCTTGTATATATCGATTCATCTTTTTGATGCTGGCAGGCATATCTGCGTTCTCTTGCTATAGTCAAACCAATAAACTAAAAGAAGACAGTGTTTTTTTCTTGGCTACTAAAAAAGGATTGCTGGGTAAGCTTGGAAGGGCAGTATCAGTAAGTGGCCGAGAAGATATCATTACAGAAAATAAAGGTGCGATCAAAAATGAAGAAGTGTTCAATCGCTTTCGTGGAAAGATCATTCGTCAGATTCGAGTTGAGAAACTTTCATTTGACAATTCAGTAAATGACACCCTGAAAACACAAAGAAAATTCATCAATGACATCAGTGATGCATTGTACACCGGAACAACCAATAAAACCATTCTTCGAAATCTTTTTTTTGTAACAGGCGATACCCTCTACCCTTATCTTATTGCGGATAATGAACGCTTTTTACGGGAACTGACTTATTTACAAGATGCTAGGATCGTTGCCACAGAAGTAGATAATGATCCGGATGCAGTTGACATCACCATTCGATGGAAAGACTTGTTTCCAATTGGAGGTAGTGCTGAGATCGGCTCTCTCAAAACCATTAGCTTGGAAGTCAATAATGACAATCTTTTTGGATCAGGCGACCGAATTCAATTTCGTGGTCTTTACGATTTGGATAGGCGACCGGATTTTGGCTCAGGCTTTGAATACATCAAACGAAATATTGGCGGCAGTTTTCTAAATCTGATGTTCGGCTATCAAACGCATGCGCCGGCATTCAATAGTGGTCGCAGAGAGGAAAAAGCCTTGTACCTCAGAGGAGAACTTCCCCTTGTAAGCCCTTATCATTCTTGGACAGGAGGATTTGAGCTTTCAGAAAGGCATACCGAAAATGGATACATCAATGACTCCATTTACAAAGTAGATTTTAAATATAAATATCAAAACCTCGATGGGTGGCTTGCGCATAATATTGGTGGGAGAAAACAGTTAAGAGAAAATTTCAAATCCCGTTTAAAAAAATTCATTGGCGTCAGAGGTGTACAACGATTATTCAATGATATCCCTGATCAATTCAAAACAACCTATAACTATTACTACTCAAATCTTGAAGCGGTACTAGGTGCATTTACTATTTTTCAACAAGATTATTATCATACGAATTTTCTTTACGGGTTCGGAAGAAATGAAGACGTACCTGAAGGTTTTAACATGACCTTGTTAGCCGGATGGGTCAAAAGAAATCAAATTGAACGTCCATATGTAGGTTTTGATTATCAGCGCAATTATTTCTCTGACAATAAGAACTACGTCAACTACATCATCCGTTTTGGTACTTATTTTCATCAAAATAGATTTGAAGATATCAGTGGATTAACCAGTATCGAATACTTTACTAGACTCCGTAAAATCACCGGGACTAATTGGCATACACGTCACTTTTTAAGTGGAAGTATTACCCAACAAGTAAAGACCGTTTTGAATGAGCCATTGAGGCTTATCAGTACTTTTGGTATTCCGGAATTTAGAAATGAGCTCACCAGAGCATCTACCAGAATCAGCGCCAACTGTGAATCGGTTTTTTATAATACACAAAAAAATTTCGGTTTTAGTTTTGCTCCATTTGTTTTTTCCAACATCACTTATTTGAAAGGTATTGGAGAAGGTTTCGAAAAAGGAGACATTTATACTTCTTTCGGTACAGGAGTAAGAACAAGAAATGAAAACTTGGTATTCGGCACCATGGAACTAAAGGTCTTCTACTACCCTCGAACTACCGACAGAATGACTCCTTGGAATGTAACATTCAATACAGGACTTAGATTCAAATACAATAGCCAGCTCTTAAAGCGTCCTGATTTTGTTCAGGTGAATTAATAGGTCGCATGTATCTGCATATCCCATTTTTTATGAAGTATGCTGATCAGAAAGAAGAATAACTTGATAACAGCGTTGAGATACAGCAGTTTTAACATTCCAATCATCACAAAACACTGGTAAACGTCAACCTTTTCGTATAATTTTCGTTTATAATCATAAACAAGATTACTATGAAGAAATTTTTTGCCATGATGGCCATGACAGGCCTTTTGTTCACCTCTATTACTGCTTGTGCGCAACAAGACAAATCTAAAAGACCTAGTCCACCCGTTAATGTATCCGAAACCGTTGGAGGCACTAAAATCACCATTGATTATAGCCAACCTTCATTAAAAGGACGTGAGTTGGGAAAAGATATTGAGCCAAAAGACGGTAAAGTATGGCGTGCAGGTGCTAATGAAAAAACATGGATCGAGTTTAGCAAAGATGTTACCATTGAAGGTAAATCTTTGGCAGCCGGTAAATATGGCTTTTTTACCATCAAAAACGGAAATGATTGGACCCTGATTTTCAGTAAAAAATGGGAAGGATGGGGAACGCAATATAGCGAGGCTGATGATGCTCTAAGAGTAAATGTGAAGCAAGGTGCTGCCGGAGCTTCTGAAGAAAAACTCACATATTCCATTTCTAAAGCCGGGGTAGTTACTTTGGCTTGGGGAACCATGCGCGTTAGTTTTAAGGTGAAATAATAACACCCGATTTTATTTTAGCCACAGATTCACAGATTATTTCTTGGATCTGTGGCTTTTTCATGCAAATACAGAACCTTTGCAGTCGTCATATGTAGTTAACAGGTATGGTACAGGCATATAATTTTTTAGCAAGTTGGCAGCTTTTTCCTGAGAAATGTGATTTTCAATCAGGTATCCCTCCGAAAAGTGGTAATTATAAAATAGAATCAGTAGATAATGGTCATGCTTTAAGCATTAGCATCAATTGGGTATCGATGGATAATGAAGCGTATTATACCCAATACAAAATTGTTCCGGACGGACAGTTGCAAGTTTTTGAAAATGCAGATCTGGCTGATGAAGCACAAGCCAATATCGAAAACTCTTCTACCCTTTTATTTAAATTTTTCAAAAGCGGGCAACTGATACTAGAGGTCAAACACGAAATCATGCCCAATGGGTACTTGAAACTGACCCAACAGGGATATGACAAAGAGAATAAGCCTTTTGTCAATATTGAAATGTATCACAAGCAACTCAGCGTTCTGCCTTATGCGTCATCAGTAGCAGGTGTGGCAATTAGACCCACTAAAGAAGGGGTAATCAAACACAAGGCATTATCTGCTATGGAAGATCAAACCAATATGCAGTTGGATCAGATTCGTCAGCAAATTGAGTTACTTGCCAGACAAGCTCAGGAGATCAGAAAGAGAAAAGAACTCAGTATGATGATCTATGAAGCGAAACTGAATTTCAAACCTCAGATTGGGCATATCTATCACCTCTATGAAAAAAATGATGGACAACACATACTTTCATTGGTAGCACCCCAAGAATGGGGCGGCTCCGGTCCATTCAGACAGTTCGTTTCTTCCGTTCGTTTATTGGCTGATCATACATGGGTGGAAGTGAGTTAACAAAAGTTTCATTTTAAATGAAGCCACTTGTAATCCGCTATATTTGAACTATGGTTATTGATCATATTCATCAAGCTGCTTTGTATTATAAACTCCATCCGGGTATTGAAGCAGCACTCCGTTATATTCAAACAACTGATTTTACAAAAGTTGATAATGGTACATATGAAATTGATGGCAAACATTTGTTTGCTATCGTTCAAGAGTATGATACTAAAGATCCATCCACTGAAAAGCTGGAAGCACATAAGAAATACATTGATGTTCAATTCATGATCCACGGACAAGAGCAAATGGGACATGCACTTCTAAACAATCAAATTCCAACACGAGATTATCAGTCAGAAGATGATTTTATGCTGTTTGATGAAGCACCTGATTTCTTTTCAGTAGTAACAGAAGGAATGTTTACTATCTTTTACCCTACCGATCTTCACATGCCTTGCATTCTTTTTCAAGCATCATCCCATGTCAGGAAAGTGGTGGTGAAAGTTGATGTTGATTATATCAGAGATAGTCGACAATCTCTTTAATGGATGTTCTTCTTTGATGGTACAGATGAAGAAATACTATATCTCATACTTTTCATCTGAACCAATAATGAATCATTGGATATTAAAATCTTAATCGACGATGTCATGCAAGCTTCCTCCCCTCGCAAATAATCGATCAATTCTTTTTTCTGTAGCGGGATCTTTGACAACTGGTGGAGCATGATGAGGTTTGATGCGTGCATCAACAACCATTGGCCCTTCGCAACCCCAATGTTTATTGCGTGTGAATGATGCTATGCCATAAATATCATGAGATGGATTACTTCTCGTATAAGTGACCCACAAATAATTACCGAGTTTCGCTGCAGTGAATAATGCATCATCACAAAGAACGATCTGTACCACTCCTTTTAACTCAGGCAACTGATGCATTAACTGTGCATTTAACTGTTCAATCTGCAATGATGTTTTTGCTGCATCAACAAAAGGATCTGCTTGCAAGCAAACAACACCCGGCATGGCAAGACAAGCTTGACCAAATCCATGTAAAGCATGAAATACAGCCGGCACTTCTCTGGTCAATGATCTTAGCACTTCTCCATAGGCAGCAAAAACAACTTTACTACCGGTATTCAATCCTGTACCGGAATAATCCAGTGTATCGATGGTCGTATTGGTATGAAAATGAATATCACGCGTAAGATCGATTCGTTCAAACATGTATTCGAAAAATTCCTGTACATGATGTGTGGTCAACTGTTGTGTGTCGTCCGCTGTAATGAATAAAAATTTGGCAAGACTCAATTGTCCGGTTCCTAAAATATGATTGGCAATCGTTAACAACTCAGCAGGCTGCTTGGTAGGCAAGTAAGGTGTATATCTTTCACTACCGATGGCTAGTAACAAAGGATGAACCCCAGCAGCGTCTACTGCGTGTACTTCTTTGACACCCGGTATTTCCTGCGGAATGGCATCGCCAGTGATCTCATGGATCAATTGTCCAAAACTGGTATCTTCCTGTGGTGGTCTACCTACAACTGTAAATGGCCAAATGGCATTCTTTTTTGCGTATACTTTATGAACCCGCATTAAAGGAAAAGGATGTTGCAGACTGTAATAACCAAGATGATCACCAAAAGGGCCTTCGGGTTTGTTTTCACCGGGATAAACCTCACCAGTGATAACAAAATCAGCGTCTGTACTCAAACAAAATCCATCTTGATAGGTATATCTGAAACGCCTACCTCCTAGCACTCCCGCAAAAGTCATTTCACTGATTCCTTCAGGTAAGGGCATTACTGCAGCTACGGTATGTGAGGGAGGTCCGCCAACAAAACAACTTACTTTCAAAGGCAACCCTTTTTTATTGGCTTTGGTTTGATGTACGCCAATACCTCGGTGTAACTGGTAGTGTAATCCAATCTCTTCATCTTTCTTATAATCATTACCGTTCAATTGAATCCGATACATACCCAGATTGGCTTTCATAATACCGGGCTGATCTACATCTTCTGTATATACTTGTGGTAGTGTTACGAACGCACCGCCATCCATAGGCCAATGATGGATCAGTGGGAGATCGCTTATTTTGATTTCTTTGTATAGAATCGGTTTTGTCCAAGGATCCTTCAAGGGTAATGCTTTAATTGCAGCAAAACCTGTACTGATATTTTGTAAAGGTTGTTTGAGGGCTTTTATGGGATCACCTTTTAACTCGATCAGTTTTTGCACTTTTGCAAGCGTATCCCGAAAAATAAATCGACTTCGATCGAGCGTCCCGAAGATATTTGAAGCAGCTCTATATTCAGAACCTTTCACCCTTTCAAACAACAATGCAGGCCCTCCCATCTCATACACCCTCAAATGAATAGCCGCCATTTCGAGATAAGGGTCAACTTCTTCTTTGATACGCACCAACTGGCCGTTTTTTTCCAGATCAATAAGGCAGGATTCGAGTGATGGGTAAGACATAGCATTAAAACATTGTTTGCTGCAAATGGTTGAGCCAAATCATTGTAAGTGCAAAATAAGTCATTGCTTCTAAGAGTGTTGCAGAACTGCGTTTTATTTCCGACCTTACTATCATTCAAAACCCTAAACAACCAAACAATGCTACATCATTTTACAGACCACGTTAACTGGGTATCTTTTTTTCTCAGTGCATTAGCCTATTTTTTGATCGGTGCTATCTGGTACAGCTTTTTGTTCTCCAAAGCTTGGGTTCGATTATCCAATATTGATATGAATGACCCTAATGCTAAAAAAGGAGTCGGTGCCATTATGGGGCTCAGTTTCCTCTTTATGGCTGTTTCTTGTGTGGGACTTACCATCCTAAGACAAATGGTTCCCATGAATAATTATATGGATGCTTTTCACCTGGGCATCCTATTATCGGTAGGATTCAGCACTCCTGCTATAAGTATCGGATATTTGTACACTAAAAAGCCATTTGCACTTTATCTGATCGATTGTGGATATCATATTGTGGGGCTCACCATAGCCAGTGTAGTAATGCATTATCTAGGATAATTCTATTTTTCATGTTCTCTGCGGTAAAACAAATCTCAACCGCAGAGAATATGAGAAACAGAGATATCGCGGAGAATCGACTACAATTATCTTCAGTTCTGAGTACCTTTGCTACATGACAAAACTCAGTGTTAACATCAACAAATTTGCTACTCTAAGAAATAGTAGAGGTGGCAATAATCCGGATGTACTAAAAGCAGCTATGGATGCAGAACGTTTTGGAGCGGATGGAGTTACTGTACATCCTCGTCCGGATGAAAGACATATTCGATACGATGATACACGTGCTATTCGAAAGATCATTACTACCGAATTCAATATTGAAGGAAATCCTACAGAACAAAAGTTTGTAGACCTGGTATTGGAAACAAAACCACATCAGGTAACATTAGTACCGGATGCACTCGGACAACTTACAAGTGATCATGGTTGGGACACCATTCAACATCGATCCTATTTAATAGATATCATTAGTGTGTTTAAAAAGGCCGGTATCCGCGTTTCTATTTTTGTCGACCCCGTCGTTGAAATGGTAGAAGGCGCAGCTCAAACCGGGACTGATCGTATTGAATTATATACCGAAGGTTATGCCAAAACATTTGCCACAGGTAATCATGAAGCGGCTGTTGCCCCTTATGTAGCGGCGGCGGAAAAAGCAAAAGAACTCGGACTGGGTATCAATGCCGGACATGATTTAGATCTCACCAATTTAAAATACTTAAAACAACATATTCCTTATCTGGATGAAGTAAGTATTGGTCACGCATTGGTATGTGATGCTATTTATTTGGGATACGAGAACACAGTGCAAATGTATAAGCGCCAATTACTTTGATTGTTTAGTCACAAAATCATGAATAAAAAATCTGTGAATCTGTGGCTAAAATTCATCTATCAAAACCCATCATTTTGAAAAAAATTTTCCTCCTCTTTGCTACAATCATTTCACTGAAAAGCTTTGCTCAAAAAGTTCAGCCACTCTATCCTATTCCAACAAAAGAACAATTGGCATGGCATGAAAAAGAATTTTATCTCTTTATCCATTTTGGCCCAAATACTTTTACCGATAAAGAATGGGGAGAAGGAAATGAAGATCCTAATATTTTTAATCCTACAGAGCTAGACTGCAGGCAATGGGCGCGAATCGCCAAAAAAGCAGGTGCCAAAGGCATTATCCTTACAGCCAAACATCATGATGGTTTTTCATTATGGCCTAGTCAACAGAGTAAACATACAGTGAGGGAAAGTAAATGGAAAAATGGAAAAGGCGATGTTGTAAAAGCATTATCCGAAGCTTGCAAACAAGAAAGTATTGAAATGGGGGTATATCTATCTCCGTGGGACAGAAATCATCCCAAATATGGCACACCTGAATACAATGATGTATACATCGCTACCATGAAAGAACTCTTCACCAACTATGGTCCTTTCTTTGAACTATGGTGGGATGGTGCTAATGGAGAAGGTCCAAATGGGAAAAAGCAAGTGTATGACTTCAAAAGATTTGAGAAAGCCGCTTTTTCTTTCCAACAACCACTGATCATCTTTAGTGATATTGGCCCAAGTATACGTTGGTGTGGTAATGAAAAGGGATTCATTGGTAATACCAACTGGAATCTTTTGGATACAGCAGGTTTCGCCAGAGGACTTGGTGCTCCTCATGTTGATACGTTAAATCAGGGTAATTTCAATGGTAAACATTGGATACCCGCTGAAGCAGATGTATCTATTCGCCCGGGTTGGTTTTATCATGCTAGTGAAGATGAAAAAGTGAAAACGCCGGATGAACTATTCAACTTGTACCTGAAGTCTGTTGGCAATGGAGGTAACTTATTACTCAATGTTCCACCTGACAGAAGAGGGTTGTTTCACCCAAAAGATTCAGCAGCATTGATGGGATTTGCAAAGAAAAGAGCTAAAGCATTTAGTAATAATCTTTTTAAAAAAGCGATTGTAACAACTAACAATAAAAATGAATCCGGAATAACGCATTTGATTGATGAAAACATTCAAACCTTCTGGGTAGCTGATAAAAAAGAGGATGTTGTAATTCACTTGCAGCTCCCGAATCGTCAAGCTATTAATACAATTGTATTGGAAGAAATGATTACTTACGGACAAAGAGTTATTCATTTTTCGATTGAAGCAAAGCAAGGAGATCGTTTTGTAAAAGTATTTGATGGAACAACAATCGGCCGAAAAAAAATTGCAGTATTCTCAAAGACAGAAACCGATGAATTCAACATCATCATTCAGGAGTCAAAAGCTGTACCAGTCTTAAGAGGATTAGCTGCATTTTTTATTCAATAAAAGCAATTGGCTATTGGCTATCACCTATTAGCAATAAGCCAATGCCTAACTACATAAATTAATTATCTTTACACCATGACAACCTCTACCCCACTCGTTGGCATCATCATGGGCAGCGATAGCGATTTGAAGATCATGCAGGCTGCTGCTGATATGCTCAAACATTTTGATATCCCTTTTGAATTAACAGTTGTTTCTGCACATCGTACACCTGACAGAATGGTCACTTACGCCGAAACTGCTAGAACAAGAGGTTTGCAAGTGATCATTGCCGGTGCAGGTGGTGCCGCACATTTGCCGGGAATGGTGGCAGCCATCACCACATTACCTGTGATCGGCGTCCCCATCAAATCCTCAAATTCAATTGATGGCTGGGATTCAGTATTATCTATTTTACAAATGCCCAATGGCGTACCTGTTGCAACTGTTGCGTTGAATGCAGCAAAAAATGCTGGAATACTGGCTGCTCAGATCATAGGAAGCCATCACCAGAAAACAGCAGAAAAGTTAGCTGCTTATAAAAAGCAAATGAAAGATGAGGTAGGTGAAAAAATTGATGGTCTGAAAAATGAATGGCCCAATCAGTTTGATTGATCGAATACCAAGTTTATACTACTTTAAACATAGAATTATTCAATGGTGAGAACTGAAAATTGACTCTCATAGGATAATGAGTATAGCTTAAGCATATCCATCCAATCTTTTCCATATTTCGCATACCAACCAGAAATATTGTCTACGCGCTCCTGCAAACTATCCTTAGGGAATAAATGATGTTTGAATTGTTTGAGTTGTTGCTCCTCTGTTTCGAACTTACGTTTTTCAGCTCGTAACATTTTTTTCTCTAACTCCTGTATTCTCTTGAATGCTTTTGTTTGTAAGGATTGTACATGTGGAGATAAAGTTGAATCGATATCAGCTGCAGTCTTTTCAATTTGGTGATACAACTGTTTCAATGTCTCCAATTCCTCTTTGAGAGATACCTGCTTGGTAGTTGTAGACTTTACCATTGCATTGAATAGGTCATCTACTTTTTTAAAAATACGGGTCGTATCCAAGCCCAGTTGCGTCATTCTTTTTTCCTGCTCACTTGTTAATATCAAGAAGGAGTTACGCAACAATAAAACAGGATATGGAACTTGAATGGCGCCAAACACTTGCTTTAACTCTAACCAATAAGCCAACTCACCTCCCCCTCCAATAAATGCAACGTTGGGCAAAATGGTTTCCTGAAATGCGCCACGAAGTATCACATTTGGACTAAAGCGTTCAGGGTGATCTTTCAACTCCTCCAATATTTGTTCTTCTGTAAATTGAAGTCCGAGCGCAGTAATGACAAACAAATCGCCACTTCTTTCAATTCGCTCACGTTGATTATCGATCAAATAAAATAAGTTGATCTCTCTTCCACCTGCTTGTACTTTGTAATGCTTTTCTAATTCGCCAATGGTCTTACTTACAATCTTATGAGAAAAACTTTCTAGTAATTCTTTTTGAATCACAGATGCAAAACATGCTTTCAATTTTGCTTGATCAGGAATCAACACCACCAATCCAAATCGCCCAAACAATGCATTCACCAAATGTAAAGTTGCTTCTTGAATAGATCTTCCTTCCTGATAAGCGGTTCTAAAAAGCTCCGATAATTCTTTACCAAAAGGATGCACACCAGTTTGTCCTTCAATGGCAGCCAATAATTTTAAGAGTTCTTTATCAGTCTTCATTCTTCCCACTGCCCCTGTCTGATTGGTTTTCCAACTGAGTGGATGTCCATCAATATTGATTTGTCCCAACTCATCTAGATCTGCATCTTCACTACCCATATAATACACGGGTACAAAATGAAGATCCGGCATTTCCTTTTTCAACGTGTCAGCCAGTTGAATGGCATGAAGAATTTTATAAATAAAGTATAAAGGCCCTGTAAAAATATTGGGTTGATGTGCTGTGACCACTGTAAAGGTCTTCGCTGATAACAATGATTCGATCTGGTCTTGCACCAACGGTAAACAATCTATTTGTGCATATTGTTCCTTCAATGCCTCTACCAAAATAGCCCTTGGTGTTTGAAAAGATTGTCGGGCAATGATCGCTTGTTGGATTCCTTTCAGATCCGGTGTATGCTCAAAAAAAGGTCTGACAGTATCAGTTTGTGCTAGATAATCCGTCACGATCTTTGAAAAATATCCGGTGCTCTCGTATGATAATCGGCTACAGTGATGCTTCATAATGAAGAATAAAAGTACAACTTACCTGTTATTGGTGTCACCGTTGGTCAATTTTAACGGCGTGAATGGTCAATTGTGAATTGTCAATCAATTACAAATATGCCATTCACAATTGACCATTCACCATTCACACTATCCAAATCTTTCCGGCTTAAACGCTGCTATATCCATGCTCAATGGTGTTTCATTGATGATCTCACTCACCAGTTTGCCTGTACCCGCTCCTAAACTCAGACCAACCATTGCATGTCCGGTTGCCATCACTACATTTTGCCATTTTTGGGTACGACCCAAATATGGCAATCCATCTGCGGAACAAGGTCTATAGCCATACCAAATATGTTCAGGAGCCGGCATGGGAACGTTGAATTGTGGATAATAACGTTTTACGGCATCTAAAATTCCCTGTACACGCTGATAACGTGGAGGTGTATTGGTGGATGTGATTTCCATGGTACCTCCAAAACGAATTTTGTTACCATCCATAGGAGTCAATGCAACCCTACCTTCAATAAGTACGGACGGGTAATTCAGACGGTGAGGTGAATCTTCCAATGTCACCGAATACCCACGACCCGGCATCAATGGTATTTTCATTTGCAATAAGGCAGATAATTCTCTACTCCAAGAACCCGCTGCGATCACCACGGCATCTGCATCAATGACCTGTGAATTTGTTATCACCTTGGTAACCTGACGTTGATGTTTTTCAAAACCGCTTACTTCTTCATTCACAATAAAACGAACCCCTTTGTTTTTCAGATCAGCAATCAATTGCGACATCAATTTGTTCGGGTATAAATGCGCATCACATTTGAACCATACTGCCCCTTTCGCCTCTACTGTTGTTTGTGGTTCGAGTGCTTGTAATTGTGCTGCGTCTAGTAAAACAGTGTCTGTTAGTCCGAGTTCATGAGCCCTGTGCATTACATGCTTTGCATGATCACCGCCTTTCTCTGTCTGAAAGATTTCAAGTAATCCTTTGTGCTCATAAGCAAACTTGAACTGAGGAAGCTTGGTCCACTCCTCATACATTTTTTGACTGATGATGGCAATGTCTCTCAAGGGTATGGCAGAGCGTTCTACATGCTCAGGAGTAGCGCTGCGCATAAATTTCAATCCCCAATCCATTAAACTTAAACTCAATCTAGGTTGTACGTAAAAAGGACTTTTACTGTTCCACATCCATTTAAGCCCTTGTTTCACGATGCCGGGTGTGGCCAAGGGTACAAAATGACTCGGGCATACATACCCTGCATTTCCATAGGAACAATTGCTTGAGATATCTGTCTTATCAATAACTGTAACCTCATGTCCGGATTCAGAAAGATAATAGGCACTGCTTAACCCTACGATACCCCCTCCAATGATAACAACCCTCATAATTGAAATTTTGAGACACAAATGTCGCTCAAAACCCGTTCCATTTCATCTTTTTTTAAGCTTGTTCGTTTATGAAAAAGGAGTTTTAAATTTACAGATACGATTGCCATATGGAAACCTACGGAAAGATCTTATTAATTGCCATGCCTGCTTTTTTACTCTTGGTATTATTGGAGAAATGGTACGGATGGTATAAAGGAAAAGAAACTGTTCGCACGCTGGATATGATCTCCAGTTTAAGCTCCGGTGTTACAAATGTTACTAAGGATGTGCTTGGACTTAGCCTTGTAGTCATCAGCTACGAATGGATGGTTGAGCAACTGGCTATTACACAAGTGCCGAATGGATTCTTAACTTACCTGATCGCTTTTATTGCGCTTGATTTTGCAGGATATTGGATCCATCGCATCGCACATGAATACAATCTCTTTTGGAACAATCATATCATTCATCATAGCAGCGAAGATTTCAACCTTGCTTGTGCGTTAAGACAAAGCATTTCATCGATCATTAAAATATTCACTGTATTCCTTTTACCTGCAGCATTATTGGGTGTACCCGAACAAGTAGTAGCCATTGTTGCACCCTTGCATTTGTTTGCACAATTCTGGTATCATACACAGCATATTGGCAAGATGGGATTTTTGGAAAAGATCATCGTCACGCCTTCGCATCACAGAGTACATCATGCGATCAATAAAGAGTATATGGACAAGAATTATGGTCAGATATTCATTATTTGGGATAAACTCTTTGGTACTTATCAGGAAGAATTAAAAGATGTACCTGCGGTGTATGGCATTACCAGACCGGTTAGAACCTGGAATCCCATCAAGATCAACTTCATGCATTTGTGGTTGTTGATCAAAGATGCGTGGAGAGCAAAAAGTTGGAAAGATAAGGTCCGTATTTGGCTAATGCCAACCGGATGGCGACCTGCAGATGTTGCAGAAAAATACCCTGTTTACAAAATTGAAGATGTGTATCATTTTGAAAAGTATGATACAGGACATACAAAACCCATGATCATTTGGTCTTGGGTGCAACTATCTACTACACTTTTGTTGATTAGTTATTTATTCGGCAATATTACAGCCATCGGAAATCCGGACATGTTTGTCTACGGAGCTTTTATCTTCCTACATGTATATGCTTTTACAGAATTAATGGATAGAAGTAAGAACGCATGGATATGGGAAGCATTGAAAACCATTTTCGGATTTTGGATACTGACTCAAAATAACGACTGGTTTGGTCTTTCACAACTCATACCATTCATCGTTCCGATGCTATCTGGCTACTTTATAGTATCCTTTTTTGTTTCCGTATATTTTGTATGGAAAGAAAACCCAAGAGCGTTACAAACTCAGCAACAAAGCGTATGAAACAAAATAAAAAGATGTAACCGATCAGTTACATCTTTTTATTTTTTGTTTCTTATTTCTCTACTACTTCCCCTTCAAGATCATAATCATATGCCTTAGTGATCTTGACTTGTACAAAAGTACCCGGTGTTAGTTTTTTTGAAGAATGAACTACCACTTCATTGTCTACTTCAACGCTATCAAATTCAGTGCGACCTAAATAACGTCCGGCCTCTTTTTTATCGATCAATACCTTAAAGACCTTACCTATTTTTTCTTGGTTCTTTTCATAGCTGATCTCCTGCTGTACTTCCATGATCTCTTGTGCACGTTCCGCTTTTACTTCTGCAGGAATATTGTCTTCTAGATCATAAGCACTGGTATTTTCTTCATGGCTGTAGCTGAAAATTCCCACACGGTCAAAGCGATGTTCGCGTAAGAAGTCTTTGAGCTCTTCTACATCTGCTTCTGTTTCTCCGGGGAAGCCTGCAATTAATGTAGTACGCAAGCAAATTCCGGGAACTTTTTCTCTGATCTGTTGAATCAACTCTCCCATTTCTTCACGCGTAATATTTCTACGCATGGCTTTCAACATATTATTGCTGGCATGTTGCAATGGCATATCCAGATACTTACAGATATTATCCCGTTCACGCATGACATCCAATACCTCTAATGGGAACTTACTTGGATATGCATAATGTAAACGAATCCATTCCAATCCTTTTACATCGGCCAATGCATTCAATAAACGAGGCAGCTCTCTTTTCTTATAAATATCCAATCCATAATAAGTGAGCTCTTGCGCAATCAGCATGATCTCTTTAACACCCTTTTTTACCAGGCTTTCAGCTTCAGCTACCAGTTCTTCAATGGGTTTACTCACGTGCTGACCACGCATCAATGGAATAGCGCAAAAAGAACAGGTACGATTACAGCCTTCACTGATCTTCATGTAGGCGTAATGTTGTGGAGTGCTAAGCAATCGTTCTCCAACCAACTCTGCTTTGTAATCTGCTTCAAATTTTTTGAGGATCAAAGGCAACTCCATGGTACCAAACCAAGCATCTACTTCAGGCATTTCAGCTTCCAGATCACCGCGGTAACGTTCGCTGAGGCATCCTGTTACGTAAACCTTATCGAGTTTTCCTCTGCGTTTCAACTCTACTTGATCGAGAATGGTATTGATGCTTTCCTCTTTGGCTTTATCAATAAAACCACAGGTATTGACTACTACAATATTGTGATCCAGTTTTGCATTCTCATGTACCACTTCAATATCATTGGCGCTTAATTGTCCACTGAGCACTTCACTATCTACCAGATTCTTACTGCAACCCAGTGTGATGATATTAACCTTGTCTTTTTTGAGTGTTTTTGACTTCATAGCTGGCTGCAAAGGTAGTGATTAGATCATGAAGCTATCACGCATTCAAACTTCTATTGATAGTGTATACACTCAATAAAGCCTGATTTTGTTGGATCGATTCCAAGAAAGAAAAGCCGGTTCTTTCCAATACCGCTACCGATCTGATGTTCTCAGGCTCCGTAATTGCAAAAAGTTCAGACTTATCAGTATTGGCAAAAACCCATTGCAGTCCTCCCAAAACCAGTTCTTTTGCCCATCCTTTTCCTTGCGCCCAAGGCATTAATGCATAACCGATATGATAGGCATCCCTATCAGGCATCATCAATACTGAAAACGTACCGACGAACAAATGGGTGTTTTTTTCAGCTACATGGTAACGACCAATAACAGAACCTGAACGATATAGCCTAATATTTTCCGCTAAAAAGGTGCGGCATTCTTCTTCATTTTTCACAGGACGGATGTAACGCATCACTTCCGGATGACTGTTCAATGTAAAGAAGTCGGACTCATGGGTTTCATCAAATCGACTGATTATCAGATGATTAGTACCGAATATATTCATTTTTTAATCTTTTTTTAAGTTTTTACCCATTATCCCATGTAAAGGAAGCATTTTTGCTAGGCAATTCTACCCGCTATATGAAAAATGTATACCGGTTTTTTTCACGACCCGGATTTTTATCTTCCAACTATACAATGAAGTTTTTATTCATTGCATTCATCGGTGTACATATTCCATTGATTGTTCTGATCATGGCGATCGTTTTTGATTGGACTCCATTGGAAGGTTGGAATATTGTTTTGGTAGCCTTACTAGCTACATTGGTTGCTACAGCAGGAACTTTGTATTTGTTGCGTGGTTTATTATGGCCACTACATGAAGCCAAAAAAGCTTTATCAGATTACACAGGACAAAAAATCATCCCTTCATTACCACTCGAGTATAAAGATGAGGCCGGACAATTATTACAGCAGGTACAATTGACCATTGACTCTATGGATGCATTGCTCAGAGAAAGAAAAGACCTACTCGCTTTGTTATCCCATGATCTTAGAACCCCTTTTGCACAACTTAGTCATATTGGTTCTTTGATTCAAAATGAGAAAAATCCTGCTACCGTTGAGCAATATGGAAGCATTGTGTACAAAACAGCAACGGAACAGCTTCGCTTTATTGAAGATATGGTATCGATCCTTGAAGGGGGTAATGAAGACAACCGGTCTCATGTATATGAAAATATTCAGATCAGCGAAGTCATTACGATGGCCGCTCAATCGCAACAGATTTCTACTGTTTCAAAACAGATACAACTGATCAAACACAATATTCCATCCGTTGCAGTTAAAGGCAATCGACGTTTATTGTCTCAAGCTTTATCGAACATTATTGGAAATGCCATTAAATTCTCACACAGAGGTGGTGAAGTCATTATAAAAGTGCATCTATTCAGTGGACATATTCATATTCTGATTGCGGATAAAGGAGTGGGATTTGAATCCGGCAAAGCAGAACTCATCTTTCAGAAATTTACGCCTGAGGGACAATCAGGTACCGAGGGCGAGATATCTGCTGGTATTGGACTGTACCTCACACGCAAGATCATTCAAAGTCATAGAGGCATGATTGCGGCTTTCAGTGAAGGAAAGAATAAGGGTGCTGTATTTACTATTCAACTTCCTATTGCCAACTGATTTCCTTATTTATGTATCTCACTAGAGAAATGAAAACTGATATCAGGATTATTCGTGATCTCTGTATTCAAGAACCATTCACTTTGTGCCAGATACACGGGATGCCCGTCTTTGTCTTCTGCTGAATTTTGTTGTTTGAAACGCAGAAAGTCGTCTAGTTTTTTTGTGTCATTACTGGTGAGCCAGCAAGCTTTATAAAATGGTAAGGTTCTGAATTCACAAGCAGCACCATATTCCTGTAATAAGCGGTATTGTATCACTTCAAACTGAAGTTCACCCACACAACCAATGATCTTTTTTGTTCCTCCGTATTGCGTAAATAATTGTGCGACCCCTTCATCTGTCAACTGACTAATTCCTTTTTCCAGCTGTTTGGTTTTCATTGGGTCTTTGTTCACCAATTCCTTGAATATCTCAGGTGAAAAAGTGGGGATTCCCGTAAAGTAAAAATCTTCACCTTCGGTCAATGTATCACCGATCTTAAAATTCCCGGTATCAAATAAACCAACCACATCACCTGCATAGGCATCTTCAATGACGTCTTTACTACGTGCCATGAAACTATAAGGATTACTGAAACGCATATCCTTATCTAAACGAACATGATGGTAGTATTTGTTGCGCTCAAACTTACCGCTACATACACGCATGAAAGCAATACGATCGCGGTGTTTGGGATCCAGGTTAGCATGTATCTTAAAAATAAACCCGCTGAATTTATCTTCACCCACTTCGATGGTACGTGTAGAAGTATTTCTGCTACGAGGAACAGGGGCGATTCGAATGAAAGTATCCAGCATTTCCTTCACACCAAAATTATTCACGGCACTACCGAAAAATACAGGGGCAATTTTGGCAGTCAAATAATCATCTACATTCAACTCACCATATACACCATCTATCAACTCTACATCTTCTCTTAATTGTGCAGCGTCCTTCTCTCCCACTTTATCATCCAATAATGAAGAAGAAAGATCATCAATGGCGATGGTATCATCATCTTCTGCTTTGGTACTGGCGGTGAACAGGCGAAGATTCTTTTCGTGCAGATTGTACACTCCTTTGAATTCCTTACCACTGTTGATAGGCCATGTCATGGGATGAAGCGAGATATGTAGTTCCTTTTCAATTTCTTCCAAGAGATCAAATCGGTTCTTTCCATCCCGGTCCATTTTATTGATGAATACGATTACGGGTGTATCGCGCATTCTACATACTTCCATCAATCTTCTTGTCTGGTCTTCAACCCCATTCACACTATCCACCACCAGTATAACACTGTCCACTGCAGTCAATGTACGGTAAGTATCTTCCGCAAAATCTTTGTGTCCGGGTGTATCCAAAAGATTGATCAGGGTATCCTTATATTCAAAAGACATTACAGAAGTGGCCACAGAGATACCTCTCTGACGCTCGATTTCCATAAAGTCGGAAGTAGCATGTTTTTTGATTTTATTGCTCTTAACAGCCCCTGCAGTTTGAATGGCACCACCAAATAATAACAACTTCTCTGTAAGGGTGGTCTTACCCGCATCGGGGTGGGAAATGATAGCGAAGGTTTTGCGGCGATTGATCTCTTTTTCGTACTTCATGTTCTGTAGGTCCGTAAGAAAAGGCATTCTTACAGGCCGCAAATGTACAATTTGTTGTATTATCAGAAATGCGGTAATTCTTTTCCCATTGCTTTATTCTTGGGAAAAGATACAGCGTTGTTACCCGCTCATCAATAGATATTAATACTTCATGATCTTGGCTTCTGCTTTACCATCGGTAACTGTCACGATCCAGTAAGTATCATAGACTGATTCATCCAGATTGGGGTATTTATTTTCTTTCAGGAGCAGGTTCACCAACATGGGTGTAGAATTCGAATGACCGGCTATAACTACTGTTTTACCCTGCATTTTTAGTAGTTCATCTGCAAAACCTTTTAAATTTCGATGGTCATATACCTGAATGTCTTTCCCGGCTTTTACAGAAAGTGGTCCAACAGTAGATTTTGTACGTATGAAATTCGTAGAATAAATAACATCCGGAGTAAATGACTTAAGTACTTCCGGAATACGGGCTGCACGTGCTTTTCCTTCTGCACTCAATGGAGGATCTGCTTGCATCATGGTAGACCCTTGCGCAGAAGTATCTTTTTCTGCATGGCGCATTAAAATGAAAGTACTTGTTTGAGCATAGGCATCCATACCTATCAGCACCAGAAATATGATCAATAAACGAGTTAAAAGATGTTTCATTGTTGGTAATTTTCATGACCAAGATAAGTGTATGTACAATGCTATCCATACCGTTAATCCATTTTATAAGGTATTCTTCACATCTTTTTCAAAATTGTACCGTTATTTTTGAATAGCTTGTCGGCATTGTTTTTGCCACATTATCTGTAAATCATTATCATAAAGCATAGTAACTATGAAACGAATCATTACACTGGTAATTTTCATCGCTTTACAACAGGGAGTAGAAGCCCAAGGACTAGGCGGTTTATTGAATAAAGCTAAAAATGCAGTTACCGGTAATCCTGGTGGATTGAGCAATGATGATATTATTGCCGGATTGAAAGAAGCATTGGTAACCGGATCCACCAAGGGATCTAATCTTTTATCTCAAACAGATGGATTTTTCGCCAATGCAGCATTGAAAATTTTACTTCCTCCCGAGGCACAAAAAATAGAACGCACATTACGTAATGTAGGTTTAGGCAAACAAGTGGATGATGCCATTCTGAGTATGAACCGTGCCGCAGAAGATGCCTGTAAAAGTGCAGCCCCCATTTTCTCGAACGCCATCAAACAAATGAGTTTTCAGGATGCAGTGGGTATCTTGAAAGGACCTGATACTGCAGCCACTTCTTATTTGAAAGGCAAAACAACCAGTCCTTTAACAGAAGCATTTCGACCTGTGATCGAAACTTCTTTGGATAAAGTAGATGCTACCAAACATTGGAATACACTGATTACCAGTTACAATAAATTACCTTTGGTAAAAGACAAGATCAATCCTGACTTAGCAGCATATGTTACTGAACGTGCACTGAGTGGTATCTTTTATCAGGTTGCCATTGAAGAAAAAGAAATCAGAAGAAATCCGCTCGCACGAACCAGTGAAATTTTGAAGAAGGTATTTGGAGCAAAGTAAAATATAGGATGTTTGATGTCTGATCTCAGATGGCAGATGATAGATGTAAAAAACGCTGTGGTAAAATATACTACAGCGTTTTTTTCACTTTTAACTTTTCACCTTTCACTTATCATCAAGCAAACTGAATATCATCCACAAATGGCATTTTTCTAAATCGTTTTCCTGTTGCGGCAAAAAGTGCATTGGCCAATGCAGGAGCTACCGGTGGTAAACCCGGCTCTCCCAATCCGGTTGGATTTTCCTCTGATGGCACAAACTGAACCACGACATCCAGTGGTGTATTGCGCATCCTCACAAAATTATATGGACCGAAATTGGTTTGAACAGCGGCGCCATTATTAAAAGTAAGCTTGGTATACACTGCATGACCTAATCCATCTACCACGGCACCTTGTACCTGATTTTCAGCACCACTTACATTCACCACCTTACCACAATGCACAGCACAATACACTTTCGTGATGCGAGGTTTTCCTTTCAGCATTTGTATCTCTACAACTTGTGCCACATAACTATTGAATGAAAACCAAGTAGAAAATCCACGATAGGTATTAGCAGGTGTCTTACCCCAGTTACACATTTTGGCAACCAGTTCGATGACACTGATGAATTTATCAGGATCGTATGCCAATTTTCCGACCGGTTGCTCTTTGGCTTTCTTCAACAACTCTAATCGAAAAGCAACAGGATCTTTCTTTAATTCATACGCTACTTCATCCATGAAACATTCATTCGCAAAGGCCTGAACATTATGTGTGGGAGCACGCCATGGACCTGTAGGAATATTGGTAGGTAAACTATGACTTTCGATCTTTAAATTTTTAACAGCACCTGCCGGATACGTATCCGGACTTCTTCCATTACTTAAAGATGCAAAAGACTGATGCCATGCTTCCAAACCACCATCCTTGATCGCTGCTTTAAAACGGAACATACCGCTGGGACGATAAAAATCATTCTGCATATCATCTTTTCTTGTCCATTGCACCTGAACCGGGCATTGGACTGCCTGAGAAATGAGTGCTGCTTCGACACCATTATCCGGACGCAGTTTTCTTCCAAAACCACCACCCTGTCTAGGTAATCCTAAGGATACATTTGTAACAGGGATATTCAATTCCTTTGCAACTGTTGTCACTAAATTCTGCGGAACCTGTGTTGGACCATACAGTTCAGCTTTGCCGTCTTTTACATCCGCATAAAAATTCAACGGCTCCATTTGTGCATGTGAAAGAACAGGCACTTCATACATCACATCCAAAACTTTTGTAGCAGAAGCCATCGCCGCGTCTACATCGCCATCATTTCTATTGGGCGTAGCTGCAG
>JBDKEH010000109.1:0-52079 GCA_039795345.1 Bacteroidota bacterium | reverse complement strand
TCTTTTGTGGCCTCGTCAGGAATCGAACCTGAATCTGGAGCTTCGGAAACTCTTATACTATCCATTGTACTACGAGGCCATGATGTATAGCAAATACGCTATAGATACAAGCAAAAATAACAGAAACAATTTTAACTACCTGAATAACTCTTGGAAAGCGGCTTTCAGAAATATTCCCGTAGGTACACTATTCATAATGTGAAGATCATCCCACAAGCTTGTTTCATTATCTAAAAAACGAAGTACCCTTTGTGGTGGATTTTTCTGAAAGATAGCTGCGAAGATCTTATCGCCATTGAGCTTTTTATGGTGTAAGACATTTAATAATACACTATCATACAATCTAAACTTCCTTACTGAAAAACTATTATCGGTATGAGGAATAAGATCGTTCTTCAAATCATTTACAATAGCTGCTGTTCTTTTTTGTATGAACTGAAATGCATATCCACTGCTCCCTTTGGCTTGTCCACCCGCAATGCCTATATAGATGACTTTACCATCTACTGATGGGAAAACATGATTGGTCATGGGAATGATTCCGAATTCTTCGTGCTCAATGGTAAATGTTTCTATATCGAGGTACTGAGAAAGGTATTGCACCAGTTCTTCCTCATATTTTTCTTGTGGCAATATTTTTTCAGTGAACAAAGTATATTCTACCAATGCTTTATTTTCAGTCACGGGTAATACATACATGAATGTTGTACCTTCTACCTGCGACACCCTGAAATCCATAAAAGTAGCTTTACCAGGATCAAATACAGGTGTTGGTGTTTCAATAACCCAACCCTTGAAATGTTGCAGTAGCATGTATTCATGAGTTGCTACTTTGGGTTCTTGGAATAAGATACTATTGAATATATAATCGGCGGTAATCTTTCCGGAGGGCAATGTCAATACTGCTTTACCATTTTCATTACCGATACTCTTTACTTCTTCATAATGAAAATGCACATTGCTTTTTGTGATCGCTTTTCGTTGTACAGTCTGGTAAAAATCAATTCCTCGGATCATTTTATAACGATACGGATCGATCTCAAGTGTTGCAGTATGGTCTTTCGAAAAAAAATCAAGCAATGACCATTGATGATGTACTATAGATTCGAAGACCCCTTGCTCTCTTTCCCAAAAGCACCAGGTTCGATCATTCTGTTGTTTGGGGGTTTTATCTACAACGAGAATTTGTTTGTCGTCAAAAAAAGGGTCTTCCATCATACGCATGAGCAGACTCATGCCCGCAAGACCTGAACCGGAGATGATATAGTTGTAGTGAGTAGTCAATGGTGCATGATGAAATTATTGCTTTTGGAGCATTTCATCTTTTCGAACTTTATCCCAGTACTTTTTTGCTACAATGAGCATACCGAAACTTTCGCCTTCGTGTTTATCCAAATGTTTGTGGTGCATTTTATGCGCCCAGCGTATAGCTTTGATGTATTTATTATTACTCCTAGTAAACAATTTGATACGCTGATGTATAATAATCTCATGCACCAGAAAATAAGCAAACCCATACATAGCAATACCGGCCCCAATACTTACCACCCAGTACACTTCATTCATACTTCCCAACATGATACACAACCAACTGGGTATCGCGAAAATGATAAAGAAAGCATCATTTTTCTCAAAAAATCCCGGCCCCTTTTGATGATGGTCTTCATGTAGGTACCATAAAAAACCATGCATGACATACCGATGGGTAAGCCAGGTAATGCCTTCCATAATACAAAAAGTAGCGAGTGTGATCAATACATACATCATATTACAAATGCCATCTGAGTGTTAAGAAAAACAGTAGCTGTATAATAAACAAATGTACCGCAAAATGGTTGGTCTTCTCGAAACGCAGGTAGCGAAAAAGCACCAACAATGCAGCACTGATCAGAAACCAACAGAGATAATTAAAAAAAGGAATCACCCCTCCTTCCCACTGCCAGAAACCCAATTTCACTGCCACCGGCTCCATTACCCAATCAAAAAACACTGTTAACAAAGCCCCATCAAGCACCAATGAAATCGTGACTATATGCTTAGATAAACGTCCGCCTGATTCTTCATACTTCGAACTCATCCAATCAATTGCTTTCTGCATGATCACTCCCGAACAATACACGATCACAAACCAATTCACCCCAATCAACCACGGCACTCCATTGAAATGAGGACCGAGTACTTGTCCGTAATGATAACAACCAAATAACTTGCCGGTATTCACGCCGATCATTTCAGACCCCATCCCTGTTAAAAATGCGGCCAATAAAAAAAGTAAAAAGGCTTTGTTGGGTTTGGGCTGGTTCCAGATCAACAATGCAGCCATCAAGATCAGGTTCAAGGGTGTATTGGCAATGAACCAATCTTTATGATCGGTATACAGCATACCGATCAACCCACTTACATGAAAGAGGATGGCTAAAAAAGCGGATATAGTCAGTTTATACTTGTTCAATGTCTTTTTCTTTTTCGTGCATCATCTTGTACGATCTCACTCATGATCTTCGCACTCTTTAAACACAAAGGTATGCCACCACCCGGATGAACGCTTCCACCTACAAAATATAACCCTTCTATTTGTCTCGAGAAATTCGGATGACGTAAGAAAGCTGCCATCTTTGAATTAGAACTGGTTCCGTACAAAGAACCTTGGTAAGATCCTGTTTTTGTTTCGATCAAAACAGGATCCAAAATATCTTCTGTTTCAATGAGTGGCGCTATATCTGTTTGCAACATTCGATTCAACTTATCCAATATAGCCTGACGATACTTCACTTTTAACACTTCCCAATCTTGTCCAACATTGGCCGGAGCATTAACCATTACAAACCAATTTTCTTTTCCATCAGGGGCTTGTTTACCGGGCTCACATTTCGAAGTGATATTGATATACACGGTAGGATCATCATAAGATTTTTTCAGCCGAAACAAATGATCAAATTCCGCTTGATAATTATTGCTG
This sequence comes from Bacteroidota bacterium, assembly GCA_039795345.1. Classification (GTDB taxonomy): domain Bacteria; phylum Bacteroidota; class Bacteroidia; order Chitinophagales; family Chitinophagaceae; genus Sediminibacterium. The sequence goes on along the minus strand of JBDKEH010000109.1, from coordinate 49,120 downwards.
AAGAAAATATTATGCAATCCTAATTGTGGGAATGATCGATTGATGCCCCAATAAAAAATCAATGCACTGCTACTTCTTTCTTGCTTTAATATTTTTTTTGCTTTTTGCTGGTCATTCAATAGTCGCAGGTATGTAAAATATACATCTACATTGCTCACTACAATATCTGCTGCAATGTTTTTACCTGCTACTACTATTCCGATGGCTTTGTTGTTGTGGCGAATGATTCTTTCTACAGGTTGATTGAAATGAAAGATCACCCCTTTCTTAATAGCTAATTGGTACAATGCTTTGGTGATACTGATCATACCTCCTTCCGGATAAAAAGTACCTTCATTGTGTTCCAAATGCGGGATCAGACTTAACATCCCGGGGGCTTTGTAAGGATTACTACCATTATAAGTAGCATATCGATTGAACAGTTGTACTATTTTTTCGCTTTGAAATGTTTTTTGATTGACCTGATGCATGCTCTTCATGAGATGCGACCAACGAACGGTTTTGATTGCTTTCCGAATATTCGCTTTGATCAAAGTTCTTCTTTTGTGAAGCGAATGATTCAAAAAAACATGGGCAACACCATCATATAATTTAGCAGAAGCATTCAAGTAATGTTTCAGATGATGTGCGGGTTCTCCTGTCTTTTGTTGTAACTCAGCAGCGAAGGTGTCTGTATCAGCTGCTGCACGGATCATGGTACCATCTTCATAGAAATAGTGACAAGAATGATCCATTTTTCTGTATTGAAAATAATCATCGATGGGCTCGCCTGCCAATTCAAACAATTCTTCGATATTAGCGGGTTGTGTAAATAAACTAGGGCCGGTATCGAAATGATATCCTTTCGTTTGGAAGTAACCCAACTTACCACCGGGCTGATCAGATTGCTCATACACCTGCACAGCATATCCTTGAACAGCCAATCTGATCGCTGCTGCCATTCCTGCTACACCAGACCCAATTACAACGGCTCTTGGAGATGATTGCATGGTCAATTGTTTTGTTGTTTCAGATACCAATCACGCACTTTCGGAAATGCGATATGAAACCATACCGTAAAATCATTCGGATTTTTTTGTAGCATCGCATCGACCTCTGTCAAAGAATAATAAGCATAGCTTTCAACTTCATCAGCATTAGGCTCAATCACTCCGTTATAAGTGCCGGTAAATACGTGATCAAATTCATGCTCCGTTAGTCCATTACTAAATGGAGCCTTATAAGTAAAGTCAAATGCTTTGGAGAGTGTTGTTTCAAAACCCATCTCTTCTTTTAGTCTGCGTAAAGCAGCATCAGCAACAGCTTCACCGGGACGAGGATGACTGCAACATGTATTGGTCCAGAGCCCACCACTGTGGTATTTACTGATAGCTCTTTGTTGTAAGAGCAGTTCATGACGCTCATTGAAAATAAAAATACTGAAAGCACGATGTAGCAATGCTTTTTCATGTGCCTCCATTTTTTCCATGACGCCCAGTTCAATATCCTGCTCGTTAACAAGTATCACCTGTTCCATACACTAAAAATAAGTCTTCCTGCTTTGTGAGGCTATAGTAAATTCAACTGACTACGGATACCTGCTTTGGCCAGGATAAATATTTTACCATAGTCGGGTATTCTGATGCGCTCTTCCATGATCTTTTGCGGGCGAACTTTTTTGATCTTTTTGAAGAGTGAGAGATAATATTTGTAAGCCACGTATACCCCAAAGCGTGCTTTCATAGGCAGTAAGAGAATGCCTTCATAGGCGTGATCAAAATCCTTTTGAATATCCGCTTCAATAGCAGCTTTATCTGCAGAGGTAAAATTTCTGAAGTCACAACCCGGAAAATACACACGCTCCAATCCTTCATAATCTGCTTTTAGATCACGAAGGAAATTGACTTTTTGAAAAGCAGCGCCTAAGCTTCTTGCATAGGGTTTTAATTGCTCATACATTTTCTTATCCCCTTCACAGAAAACAAATAAGCACATCAAGCCAACCACTTCTGCACTACCATAAATGTATTGCTCATACCCAGCACGATCATACTTACGTTGATCAAGATCCAGTTCCATACTATATAAGAAAGCATCTATCAATTCTTTTTCTATACCGAATTGATTCACAGTGATCTGAAAACTATGCAGTATTGGGTTCATACTGACGCCTTTCTCAATAGCATCATAGGTAGCTTGTTTGAATTCCTTCAGTAATACCGCTTTATCAAAATCATGAAAAGTATCAACGATCTCATCCGCAAAGCGAACAAAACCATAGATATTAAAGATAGGCGTACGCAGGTCTTTATTCAACAACCGAATGGCCGAAGAAAAACTGGTACTGTATTTTTCTGTCGTGATCCTACTGCACTCCTGACTAACTTCATGAAACAGATTGATCATGGGTTGTGTTTTTGCTTATAGCCAATGGTTGATGGCTTATTGAAATATTTTTATCCAAATGCTTTGATCACTTCTCCCGCTACTACTTCTCCACTTATCAGACTAGGAGGAACCCCTGGCCCCGGTACGGTTAACTGCCCTGTATAGAACAGATTTCTCACTTTTTTACTCCTACATCCCGGTTTTAAAACAGCAGTTTGACGTAAAGTGTTCGCTAACCCGTACGCATTTCCACGAAAAGCATGGTATTCAGATACGAAATCACTGTGTGCAAAGGACTTTTTATAGATGATCGCCTCCCTTACTGATTGTCCTAGCTGTTTTTCCAATCGGTCGATGACCTGGTTGAAATAGAATTCCCTTCTTTCCTCAGTATCATCACTCAGTCCGGTTGCAACGGGTATCAATAAAAAAAGATTCTCACAACCTTCAGGAGCAACCGAAGAATCAGTTACAGAAGTAGCACTCATGTAAAACAAAGGATCTGAAGGCCATTCACGGGTTGTATAGATTTCCTTTCCATGTACATCAAAAGAAGTATCAAAGAAAAGGGTATGATGATGAATATTATTCAATCTTTTATTGAGTCCTACATAGTATAGTAGGCAACTAGGGGCCATCACACGTTTATCCCAATACTGCTTGGAATAGGTGCGGAATTCTTCAGGCAGCAAGCCTGTTTCAATATGGTGATAATCTGCTCCACCAATAACCACATCAGCTGTATATCGATTCTTTTTGGTAACAACCTCTTTGACTGCATTTTTTTGGATAGAGATCGTGGTTACTTCTTCTTCAAAACGGAATTCAACACCCAGCTCAACAGCCAGATCATACATGGCTTTCACGATTTGAAACATACCGCCATCGGGATACCAAGTACCGCCTTTGATATCGGCATAGTTCATCAAACTGTACAAAGCAGGTGTGTCTTCCGGCAGAGCCCCTAAAAATAAAACGGGGAACTCCATCAACTCCTTAAGCTTGGGATTTGAAAAGTGTTTAGCAACATGTGATTTGATAGAATTGAAAACATCCAATCTGAATACACCTGTTATCAACTCCCAATCTAGAAATTCGGAGAGTGATTGTCCGGGCTTGTATACCAACTTTTGAATGCCTACCTCATATTTATAAGCAGCTTCTTTTAAAAATTTATCTAACTGAACAGCACTGCCGGGTTCAATTTCATCAAATAACTTTCGAAGCGCTTCATAATCGGCAGGAATATCCACAGGACCATCAGGCCAATAGACGCGATAAGAAGGATCCAGTCTTTTTAAATGATAATAATCAGAGACTTTTTTACCGAACTGATTGAAATAACGCTCGAATACATCCGGCATCCAATACCAACTGGGGCCCATATCAAAAGTGAAGCCCGCTTCTGAAAATTGACGAGCCCTACCTCCGGGGGTGGGATGTTTTTCTAAAACAGTAACCTTCCATCCTGCTTTGGCCATGAAAGAGGCAGCAGAAAGACCGGCGAAACCGCTTCCTATAATAATGACAGACTTGCTCACTCGACTAGTAAATTAGACAAAAAAGTTAATACCGTTGTAATTGGTTTTTGAGCAGCTTACGCGCAAAGTGAATACGGCTTTTGATGGTTCCCAAAGGCTCACCCAACATATCTGCTATTTCATGGTATTTGAATCCATCGAAATATAACAGAAAAGGGTTGCGGAAAATCTCAGGCAGATTATGAATGGCTTCTTGCACTTCTTTGAGATTGATCTTCGCCACTGCATCATTGGTCACCGCTCCTTGGTTCAGGTTTAACAAGAACTCATTAGGAGTACTGTCAAAAATGGTGGATTGTTTAGCCTTGCGGCGATAGTTGTTGATGAAGATATTGCGCATGATCGTATACAACCATGCCTTAATATTGGTACCTACATTGTATTTGTCCTTGTTAGCAAGGGCTCTGTACATCGTTTCTTGTACTAAATCTTTAGCAGCTTCGGTATCACGGGTTAATGTGATAGCAAAAGGCTTTAAAAATTCAGTGTTGTTCAACAGCATCTGATTAAATTCCAATGTAGACATAAACAGTGTGTTTAATTATTTAGACAATAAAATTAAACATAAATAAGCTACCCGCCCAAACTTTTGTTTAAATATTTCTTAAAAAAGATAAAACAAACCAAATCAATGGGTTACAAATGTTTAAACATCAAAAAAAGGGCCGGTTGCATGTTCAACCGGCCCAAATGCTATTAAAATACGATGAGAATTAGGAAAAAGTTGCCACATACTCCATCACTTCAGATAAAGATTTCTTGAAGCTGATATTAGATGGAACACGTTTTTTATAAGTCTGCGTGAGTAAGCCCGAAACAATGATTGGAATATCAGGCATACGGTTGTGGGCATTGATCAGGAATTTCTCGAAATTAAAATTATGCGCCACTGAAGTTAGGTGTGAGTAGAGGAAATCAGGCTTCTTCAAATTCACGACATATTCAACATCTTTCAATGGAACATTGGATCCTAAGTAATACACTTTTACTCCTCGGCTCTTCAATAAAAAGTACATAAAGAGTAATCCTAACTCATGATGCTCGCCTTCCGGAAGGAACAATAACGTTGTTTTATTCAGTGATACATGACTATTCACACCCTCAATGCCGATAATCAACTTTTGTCTGATGATATTAGTCACCAAGTGTTCTTGCGCTGGATTCACATGATTGGTGAGCCATAAAATACCGATTCTTTCCAGGAAAGGAAAGATGATCTGTGTAATCGTTCTCTCCACTCCTTTCGTCATAATATAGTTATCAAGAACGGTTTCAAAATCTTCCATTCTTAGATCAACCATACAATGAATCAGATCATTGACGATACGCTCTTGCTGTGCTTGCGCCTGCGTTAACGAAAGAATTTTTTCTTTCATTTCTACGGGCGTCATGCGATCAATATGGGAAATCTTGTACCCATACTTGTTCAACAAGGCGATGTTCAATACTGTTTTCAATTCGTTATTACTGTAATAACGAATATTGGTTTGCGTTCGCTGTGGATTCAAAAATCCATAGCGTTGCTCCCAAATCCTGATCGTGTGGGCTTTGATACCGGTCAGGTTCTCCAAATCTTTAATGGTAAAAGCATCCATACCATTATAAACAGGCAGGAGAAGATTTTGTTTAGAAAAGAAATATTAAAAGTTAATCAAATAAATGTTGAATTTATTGATAACCAAATCGTTTTCACCCTAAACAAAGATGCGTTGAATGCTATTTCAAGTTCATCAGATAAGCCCCATAACCGCTTTTCGCATATTGCTCAGCGATTTTTTTCAATTGATCCTTGGTAATATACCCCATACGCCAAGCCACTTCTTCGATACAACCAATCTTTTGACTTTGTCGCTTTTCTATAACCCTCACAAATTCACTGGCATCACTCAATGAATCAAAAGTACCTGTATCAAGCCAAGCTGTACCTCTATTCATAATACCTACTTTCAACCTTCCTTGCTTGAGGTATTCATTGTTGACAGTTGTGATCTCGTATTCACCACGAGTAGATGGTTGAATTGATTTTGCAATATTCACCACCGAATTATCATAGAAATAAAGTCCGGGTACCGCATAGTTCGATTTGGGCTTTGCAGGTTTCTCTTCAATAGAGATCACATTTTTATGTTCATCAAACTCAACAACACCATAACGCTCGGGATCATTGACCTCATAAGCGAATACAGCAGCGCCTTCCACATTATTGAAAGACTGGACCAACTGACTGAATCCTGCTCCATAAAAAATATTATCCCCAAGGATCAATGCAACTTTATCATTTCCTATGAAAGATTCTCCGATCACAAAAGCCTGTGCTAATCCATTCGGTTGTGGCTGAACGGCATATTGAAAATGACATCCCAACTCTTTTCCATCTCCCAGTAATCTTTTGAATTGATCACTGTCTTCTGGTGTTGTGATGATCAATATTTCCTTGATACCCGCTAACATTAAAATCGAAAGCGGATAATAAATCATGGGCTTATCATAGATAGGCATTAACTGTTTGCTGATACCCTTGGTAATGGGGTACAACCTTGTTCCTGAACCACCCGCTAGAATAATACCCTTCATACTTTAAAATTTTAAAATGCTCAATACTTCCTGAAAAGAGGGCAATACCCGATCCTTCTCAGATAATATCAAATCTGAATCTGACAACTGCCAATCGATTGCTAAATCTATATCGTTATAAATAATTCCTTTTTCTGATGCTTTATGATAATAGTTATCGCACTTATAAAAAAAGACCGCTGTTTCACTTAGTACTACAAATCCATGTGCAAATCCTCTGGGTACAAATAGTTGTTGGTGATTATCTTCTGTTAACTCAATGGCAAAAGACTTACCGAAACTGGGAGATGTTTTTCTTAGATCGACTACAACATCGAGTACCCTTCCTTGTAGAACCCTTACCAGCTTAGCCTGCACATGTTCTCCTTCCTGAAAATGAAGTCCACGTAGTACCCCCTTCTGTGACTTGGACTGGTTATCCTGTACAAAATCTATATCTATTCCTGTCTGAGCTAAAAACGTTTTTCTATTAAAGCTTTCAAAGAAATAACCACGATGATCACCATGTACGGTATCATGAATGATATAACAATCTACTAAAGGGGTTTTTTCAATTCTCATGATTATCGATTACCGTACATAGATTCATAATAATGCTGATAGGCTCCTGAAGTTACGCGTTGTAACCATTCAGTATTATTCAAATACCAATCGATGGTTTCAGATAACCCTTGTTCAAAAGTTACACTGGGCTCCCATCCAAATTGTTCTTTGATCTTACTTGCATCGATCGCATATCGTCTGTCATGTCCGGGCCTGTCTTTCACATAGGTGATCAATTGTTCACTTTCACCTTTTGCTCTTCCTAATTTTTGATCCATTAAAGAACACAATAATTTTACCAGATCGATATTCTTCCACTCATTGAATCCACCGATATTATAAGTTTCACCCGGATTCCCTTGATGAAAGATTGTATCAATAGCTCTTGCATGATCTTTTACATACAACCAATCACGGGTGTACAAACCATCTCCATATACGGGCAAAGGTTTTTTCTCTATGATATTGTGAATGAATAAGGGTATCAGTTTTTCCGGAAAATGATTTGGACCATAATTATTTGAGCAGTTAGATACAATAGACGGCAAATCATAAGTCTCATGGTATGCTCTTACAAAATGATCGGACGACGCTTTGCTCGCTGAATAAGGTGAACGTGGATCGTAAGCTGTTGTTTCTGTAAAGAAGCCTGTATCACCTAAGCTACCAAATACTTCATCTGTTGAAATATGATAGAACAAATGTTCTTGCATATTATCTGCCCATGCTTTTTTTGCTGCATTCAATAAATTGACTGTGCCGATGATATTGGTGTACACAAAATCAAGGGGAGATAATATTGAACGATCTACATGTGATTCTGCTGCCAGATGAATCACATCTGTGATTTGTTGTTCCTGAAATATTTGATCAAGAACTGTAGCATCTAAAATATTGGCTTTTATGAAGCGATAATTTTTTTGCTGCTCTACATCTTTTAGATTTTCCAGATTGCCGGCATAGGTCAGTGCATCCAAATTAATGATGACATAATCCGGATATTTATTGACAAATAACCTGATGACATGAGATCCAATAAATCCTGCCCCTCCGGTAATCAATATCTTTTTGCTCATATACGTTCTCTGAATGGCTGCAAAATAAGCAAATGAAGGGACATCACTTAGCAGCGATGGCTTTAGGTTAACATAAATTTCGCTTGCAGATGAGGTTTGCTGATTTCACGAAAGAATTTCCTGTATTTATTATCTTTCAGCTCCAAACAACTGCCATGAATCAACGTTACTACTCATTGGATGTTTTTCGTGGGGCTACTGTAGCCTTAATGATATTGGTGAATAATCCGGGAAGTTGGTCGCATATTTACGGCCCATTGGAACATGCCCCTTGGCATGGCTGTACACCTACAGATCTTGTTTTCCCTTTTTTCTTGTTCGCAGTAGGTAATGCGATGGCTTTTGTCATGCCCAGATTTGAACAGTCCGGACCAGCTATGTTCTGGAAAAAAGTCATCAAAAGAACAGCATTGATCTTTCTGATCGGGCTACTGCTACATTGGAGCCCCTTTGTAAAATGGCAAGACGATTCACTGGTTGCTAAAAGTTTGGATAATCTACGAATATTGGGTGTCTTACAACGTATTGCACTCTGCTACTTCTTCGCTTCTGTTATTGTTTTTTACGGAAAGACAAAAGGGGCATTTGTTATTAGTGGTATTTTATTATTACTCTATTGGTTCATCACACTTTGGTTAGGCACACCGGGGGATCCTTTTAGTTTGGATGGATATTTTGGAACCGGTATTGATAAAGCTGTTTTAGGCGAAGCACATATGTATAAGGGTGAAGGCGTTCCTTTTGATCCAGAAGGTATTACCAGCACCATGCCCGCCATTGTTCAGGTTGTGTTTGGATTTATGGTTGGACAATACATCCAACAAAAAGGTAAGAGCTATGAAATGCTTGCCAATTTAATGATCGCTGCAGTGGTATTGATCTTTGCAGGATTATGTTGGGATCTTGTTTTCCCGATCAATAAGAAAATATGGACCAGTAGTTATGTATTATATACTACCGGGCTCGCTATGCTTACCATCAGTGTTTTGATATATCTGATAGAATTCAAAGAGATCAAAGGAGCCTGGAGTAAATTCTTTGATGTATTCGGAAAGAATCCTTTGTTCATTTTTGTATTGAGTGGATTTTTGCCAAGACTACTTGGATTGATTCGTTTTGCTGATGTCGAAGAAACAACCACGCCTCTTTCATGGTTTTGGAATCATATCTGTAAACCTATTTCGGCAGACCTAAGAAACGGATCATTATTGTACGCACTAGTGATGATCGCATTTTATTGGGTGATCGTTTATTGGATGGATAAGAAGAAATGGTATGTAAAAGTGTAGATGATGGCTTATGGTTCATAGCCAATAGCCATATATTTTATTGAAAAAGTTGTTCTGCTTTGATGATGCTTTCTGGTTTACCTACATCTACCAGTACTGCGCCGGTATGATCGTATCCGCGTATAACGTGATTTGCACACAAATCCAAGTAAACATCTACCATCGAGAATTTACCTTCTCTATTCATTAATGATAACAATCTGTAATTAATGATATGAATGCCACTAAAAGCCATGGGATGTAGATCTGGAATGATAGTTGAGATACTGCTAGGTTTTTCTTCTCCGGTCTGCACATTACGCCAGCCTTTCAAATGCTGTTCCTGATCAAATAGAAAATAACGAGAAGTCTTTCTTTCAGATATTGCCAAGGTAGCGAGTGGTTGATGCAATGCATGAACTTTCATCATGGCATTCAGATCCAGCGTTGTGAGTATATCCACATTCATCAGAACAAAAGATGAAGTAGTTTCAAAATACCATGCTGCTTTTTTCAATCCACCACCGGTTTCTAGGACAGCGTCCGTTTCATCTGAAATGGTGACAGTGCTTCCCCATCCTTTGTTCTCTGTTATTGCATCTATGATCTGATCTGCAAAATGATGCACATTTACCAACACTTCAGTAATACCAAATTGTTGCAGGTACTCAATATTTCTTTGCAACAAGCTTTTACCATTCACCACCGCCAATGCTTTGGGATGATGATCTGTCCATGGTTTCAAACGTGTCCCCAATCCTGCTGCCAATATCATTGCTTTCATAACGATGCTTATTTAACCCAGTTCTCCCGATTGGTATGTTGTAATTCAACTTTTACTTTATACTTGTTTCGAAGATGTCTGGCTGTTTGTTCAGCTGCATACACACTTCTGTGTTGTCCACCGGTACATCCAAAATTGATCATCAAATGCTTGAAATCTCTTTTCAAGTAATCTTCTACTGTGATATCGATGAGATCCCATACACTATTCAAGAACTCATTCATTTTAGTACGTTGTTCCAGAAAATCCTGAACCGATTTGTCCAATCCGCTCAATTTTTTATAGTCATCAAATCTTCCCGGATTGAGAATACCTCGCATATCAAATACAAAGCCGCCTCCATTTTCACTTTCATCAGCAGGAATTCCTTTTTTATAACTGAAGCTGCTGATCTGTATCACCAATGGTGTTTGCTCATTAGCCTGTGGTGGTTCAAAACGGGCGATCATCTCATCGGCAACCACCAATTTCAGCACTCTGTCAAATTCAGGTGTAATGATACCAATACGTTTATGTTCAATAAAAAACTTCAGGTTTCGTAATGCCAAAGGAATACTCGCCAGGAAGTGTGCCTTTCTTTCAAACAATCCACGGAAACCATATGCTCCCATCACTTGCAACAAACGAATCAAAACATAACCATTGTATTGACTCACAAATGTGATGCGATCTACCGGCTCTTTCAATAGCTGATCGATCTGATCCATGTAATATTCGAGTAAACTATTTTTCCATTCTTCACTTAATTCTGCTTTGGCTTGCCAAAGTAGAGAAGCTACATCATATTGAAGCGCTCCTTTCATACCTCCCTGAAAATCAATGAAACTTACTTCTCCATCTTTTACAATGATATTTCTACTCTGAAAATCTCGGAACATGAAATACTTGTATTGTGTGTGGGTGAGATAAGTACTCAATGCTTCAAAATCATCCAGCATAGCTTGTTTGTCGTAAGGAAGCTGAAGTGTATCGAGAAAATAATATTTGAAATACAACAGATCACTCAAGATCGCTTGCTTACCAAATTCCTTGGCTGTGATACACCAATTATAGTCAAGTCCTTTATCGCCTTTGATTTGAATTTGTGCGAGTGCAGCTAAACTTTTTTGAAACAACTGATACGGTATATCAGTATGCCCATGTTTTTCTAATTGATTCAATAACGATTCTGTACCTAAGTCTTCTTGTATATAAATCGTATTGTTTTCATTCACTCCCAATATTTCGGGAACAGGCAGACCGGCTTTCTTGAAATGTCTGCTGAACTGAATGAATGTGTTTGTTTCCTTTTGATTGATGTTATAAGTAGCAATATAACTTGCATTACCTGCATACACTCTGAAATACACCCTGTCGCTTCCACTCTGAGGTAATTTTTCAATACGATCAGCAGTTTGATTTTTTAAAGAAGTAAAAAGAGTATGGATACCTTGTATCACCGCTTCCATGTTGGCATTGATTTGTGGCGAAAATAGTGAATAGTCGATGGTCTATAGTTGATGACCATGGATTATTATTTTTTTCTTGAAATATAGTAAATAGGCACCCCCACTAAAGTAATCAGTATCCCTAAAACAGAATGAATAACCTGCGTTTGTCCATCTTTATAATGACTAATGTCATTCACGAGTGTAACGACCAGAAAAAAAGTGGTGAATAAGACAAAGACAGCAGGAACGAAAGGATATCCCCAAACTTTATATGCTCTTTGCACCTCTTTCATTTTATTCCTCAGCAGAAAAACACCCAAAGCACTCATTCCATAAAAAAACCAGCTCACGAAAATGAGAATATCTGTGAGCATATCAAATGAGCCACTGATGATCAAACAAATGGTCCACGCACCATTGAGCCAAAGTGCATTACCCGGGGTTTTATAGCGAGGTTGCACTTTGCCTGCCCATGAAAATAATTTACTGTTATCAGCCATAGCAAATGTGACTCGTGATGTGGCGAGAATATTTGCATTCGTGGTACCTAAAACAAAAAGCATCACCATGAGTGTAATAAGTATACCGCCAATACTTCCCCAGGCAATAGTGGCTGCATCCGACGCTATGAATGAAGAAGCAGCCATTTGCTGAATAGGCATCAAGTAGACAAAAGCAAGGTTTATCAATACATACACCACGATGCAAAAACTTAATCCAATGAATAAACTTTGAGGGATATTTTTCTGTGGTTCTTTGATCTCACCGGCAACAAAAGAAATATTGTTCCATCCATCATAAGCCCAGAAGGCACCTGCTAATGCTGCGATGTAAGCACTGATCATCATCCATCCACTTGGCATGGTTGATGTGTTTTGCATAATATTGGAAACATCTCCTTTTCCGGAGAAAAAAACGCCTCCGATCAGTAATACAATGGCTGCAGCCTTTAAAGCAGTAAGAATGCGTTGCACCCTTCCCCCATATTGAACACTGCGATAACTAATAGCTGTAAATAAAAGGATCACAATGATGGTCAGCAGTTTAACGCCAATATTTTGCAAGGGAAAAAAGGTTCCGATATAAGGAATAGATAAGGTGAATGATTGTTCCGTAGCAGTGTTAAGTCTTGGCAAATCGATCAGATAACCAGCGTACTGTGAGAATACATAAGCAATGGAAGCATTACCTGCCGTATTAAAAACAGCGAATGCAGCCCAACCATACACAAATGCAAATCCGTTACCATACATTTTTTGAAAGAAGACATATTGTCCACCCGTTTCAGGAAACATGGCCGCCACTTCTGCATTGGACAATGCTCCAAATAGTGTGATGATACCTGCCACTACCCAAACACTCAACAATAAAATAGGTGATTGCAACTGAGCCGCCATCAATGAAGGCTTCATAAAAATACCGGACCCAATGACACCTCCCACCACTATGGCAATAGCAGTATTTCTATTGAGTTGTCTGAGCAGTTTGGGCATGCTTAAAGATAAGAGAGATTTGTGGAGAGTGAGGAGTTGATAGTTGTTAGTTGACAGTTGGCAGGGAGCTTATGGTTAATGGGGGGATAGCCTATCGTTCATAACATGTATTACCATGAACTATAGGCTATGAACTATCAGCTCACTGTCAACTATCAACTGTCAACTTACATCAAAACAACTTCCCCTGCTCCCCAGGCCGTCTGAAGCGTGTTGCATCTAGCTCCCATCGCTCCGCATTGAGTTGATAGAGTTTGTTGTATTTGATGAATTGTTGTCTTACCATTTCTGCAATCGGTCCTTCACCTCGCATTCGTACACCATAGCGACTATCATTCACTTGTCCGCCATGTCCGTTTTGTATCAAGTGCCACACTTTATCTGCTCTGTCAGGAAAATTTTTATAAAGCCAATCATGAAAGATCAGTTTGATGGCACCATTCAGGCGAATAAAAGTATAGGCACTAAACACCGCCCCATGTTCACTGGCTGCTTTCATGATGCGTTGCATTTCATGATCATTCAATCCGGGTATCATAGGACCCAACATAACACCCATTCTAACGCCGGCCTCACTCAATTCTTTGATCACACGCAATCTTTGCTTAGCGGTTGTTGTTCTAGGTTCCATAGCCCTACGCAGGTCTTCATCAAATGAAGTAATGCTCACCAGTATACTCACTAAATTTTTACTTGCCATTTCCTGTAACAGATCCTTATCACGCAGAATACCTGCATTCTTGGTGATCATACCCACCGGCTGATTGAACTCATTACAGACTTCCAGTAATTGTCTCGTTAGCTTGAATTTTTTTTCCGCCGGCTGGTAGCAGTCTGTATTACCACTCAAACTAATGGGTACCGGCTCCCAATTTTTATGCATCAAAAATTTTCGAAGTAGTTGCGGTGCGTTTTTTTTGACGATGATCTTTCTTTCAAAATCCAGTCCGGCACTATACCCCCAATATTCATGGGCATTTCTCGCATAGCAATAAATACACCCATGCTCACAGCCTTGATAAGGATTCATGCTATACCACATACCCACATCCGGACTATCTACTTTATTCACGATACTCTTCGCATGATCTTCCAAATACACTGTTTCCACATTGGGTTCCGTCCAATCATCGATACCTTCTACATGTTCCCGGATACGTTCATTTTTCAGAAATCGATTCCTCGGATTGAATTGCGCACCTCGCCCTTTGAGATATGAAGATTCTTCTTCCATAGTTTCCTGATAAAAAAAGCTTATTGAATATTCAGACCAACATCCTTCACCAATCAAAAAGTGAGCTTTGTTCAATGATTTGTTTTTGTCCCAGCAGTTGGAAGCGTTTTACTATTTCGTACTTTTTTGCATTCCCCTGTTTTCGCATCAGTAATACATGATCTGCCATAAATCTGCCTGTGAACTGACTGTTACTATACTCCAACCACCCTTTTTCATATTGCCATGGCAACAACTTTCTTGCGATGGTTAGATGTGGATCCATGATAAAATGAGGTTTATGATCTTTATCTGTTTTGATCATTGGCTGCAATGGTCTCAATGATTTCACTAGATCAATGATGGGATTTTTCGTCTTGACCCGAATAAAAATCGTATGCGTGGGGAAGCTGCCGAAATCACTCAACTCTACCATAAAAGGATCTGTCTCGGCAATGATTCGCTCCAATCTGGGTAGCCACCTGCTTTCTGCCATCGTGTATTGCGAACAACTTAATAAAATGATATGTGGTTTTGAATACACTGCTGTCGGACAATCATATGTTGTTGCAAAATGCTGTTTCAGTTGCAAGACCTTTTGTTGTAAAGCCTCATTGGGCTCCAACACCAAGAGGTATTCAGACAGATGATGTCCATTTAAGGAAGTAAACATAGCGGTATAAGTTTCAAGAATCAGGTAACAAGAGTCAAGGATGGATGCATTGTTTTTTACTAGGCCGGCTGCAACTGAAATACATTGATCTGCCTGCCCTTCTCCTGTTCATGATTGTATCTGACCAATAAAAGTTCTTTTACTTCAAAAGAGAGATCTGTTTTTCGGCAAGCATATTCCGCTTCCAGTGCTCCAAACAAATGATTAGATACTTTTCCTGTCAAGGGTAAATAAGGATGGGTATATCTTTTCACGGGTGGACAATCATAACTTCTTACATATTGATCTACCACTTGCAATGCCGTAGCGATTTCCTGAAAGGGTTCCTGCTCTTGAACACGTAGGTAGATTTGTCCAGATGATAAAGCCCCAAAGCCGGACATGCTCACCCTAAAACTTTGTTGTGCGCTGATGATGCGATGCATCCATCGAATAAGGGTGGACTCCATTTCTTCTCTTGCCATAAACTGGGCTACCATAATACCGGTAGGTTGTGGTGGTAGAACAGTTTGATATCTTCTTACCAGATATTGTTGTTCTGCATGGATACCTGCGCCCGTCACGGCATCGGGATAAGCCATCAACTGATAACTGTTCAATAAAGTACCTGCCGTAGCTGTCCATCTTTCGCTGATTACAGTATGTATTTCCATAAACAAAATTTTATCGTGTCAATTATTTTAGCATAAATTTACTAAAATATTTAGCTAAACAAAATTTATTTATATGGATGGGGAACAGTGGTACGGAGCCGCCTACAAAGGCTCCAAACAGTACAGTCAGTGGGAAGTTCCTACTGCCAACGCCACCGGTTTTGGTGCCGCTGCAGATGATTATATGGAAAGAGGCATTGACCTCAATGAGCAACTCATCCGCAACAAACCGGCTACCTTTTTTTTCCGCATGAACAGTGAAGCCATGACGGGTGCCGGTATTTATCCGGGTGATATCCTGATCGTAGACAGAAGTATCCGCAACGCCAATGGACGTGTCATCGTTGCGATTCTTAATGGCGAATTACTGGTACGAAGATTTCAGGATGCTTTCAATAAAAAAAGATTGCTTGCCGAAAATAAAAAGTTCAGTGACATCGAACTGGATCCGAATGGAAGTTTTGCGGTGTGGGGGGTAGTGCTATATAGTATTCATACTACCTGATATCTTACAAAATACTATTATGCGCGCTATTGTTGATTGTAATAGTTTTTACTGCTCCTGCGAGCGATTATTCAGACCTGAACTGAAGAATCGTCCTGTAGTTGTATTGAGCAATAACGATGGTTGTATCATTTCACGTAGTGATGAAGCCAAACAATTGGGCGTGGAAATGGCCGGACCCTATTTCAAGGCCAAATCATTGATCGAGCAATATGGTGTGGCTACTTTCTCTTCCAATTACAACTTGTATGGCGATTTGAGTTGGCGTGTCATGGAAACATTACGCATGCTATTACCACCCGGTTGTGTGGAAGTCTATTCGGTGGATGAAGCTTTTCTGAACTTAGATCATATTGCACCGGAAAACTTAACGGCATTCACGATGCAGTTAAGAGAAACTGTAGAAATGTGGACAGGTATTGCCGTATCCATCGGTGTAGCACCTACCAAAGTATTGAGTAAAGTAGCGAACCGACTTGCGAAAAAAAACAAAGCTGTCACCAATTGTGTACTTGTTTTAGATACCCCTCGTAAAATTGAACAGGCATTGAAAAAAACACCGATAGAAGATGTTTGGGGTGTGGGATATCAGTATGCCGTAAAACTTCAGCGCATGAATATTGCAACGGCCTATGATCTTAGCATCAGAGATATCAATTGGGCTGGAAAACAATTAGGAGGTGTTACAGGTGTTCGTTTGGTGAGAGAATTGAAAGGGCTCATCAGCAGAGAGATGGAAGATGAAAGAATCAAGAAAAAAATGATCGCCACTACCCGCATGTTCGGCGCTCCGGTATCTGCTTTGAAAGATATCAAAGAAGCGGTTGCTACTTACACATCGCGCGCTGCTGAGAAATTACGTAGACAATATTCTGCAGCCAATACCATCAGTGTGTTTGTAGTTCCCAAGCAACCTTCTACTGAACCTTATTTCAAACATGGTCCTACCCTCAGCAAGTACACTATATTACCGGTTGCTACCTCTTTTACACAAGAACTGATCAAACCTGCGATGGAACTGGTAGAACAGTTGTATGAAGAAGGACAACTCTACAAAAAAGCCGGTGTGATCTTAAGCGGTATCGTACCGGATGATTCTGTTCAAGGTAATCTCTTCAAGACACCATCACAAAATCACAATCGACTGTTGATGGACATGATGGATAATGTCAACTTTGCCATGCGTGATGATATACTCAAGTTCGCATCCTCCGGCACCACCCGCAATTGGAAAATGCGACAAGAATTACGCAGTCCACGTTATACAACGAGATGGGAGGAGTTGTGTGAGGTGGGGTGAGGAGTCCATGGTCCATAGTCCATGGTTAAACAGGTATTTTCCTACCATGGACTATGGACCATCGACTATGGACTATACACCAACCCCAGCCCTAAACGGATACTTCTCAAATAACTTCTTCATCGCCTTTCCGGCTGTGTTTGTTTTTGTATCCGGTTTATCGGGAACTACTCCTGACATCGATCCTTGCCAGATCATTTTATTTCTGGCTGTTTCTACAATATGTAATGTGAGTGTTCCTTCCTTATAACGCCCTACTTCTACCTCTTCGCTTTTCCAAGTATAATTACGTTGTCCCATGTAAGTAAACTGGCCATCATTTTGCCAATTCGTTTGACGCGTTTGAATCTGTCGTTTTACAAGAATACCAATATTGATGAGTAGATCCGGACGAGTAGGTACAAACTGATACCCTCTCACATTCATTTCAGCTTTGATGGCATTCTTCAAGATTTCAGATCGCAATTGAAACGTGGCGCTACTGGTATCGCCTGCAGCAGTAAATTCATAGAACCCATACGTTTTATATGCTGCGGGTAAAGCATCTGTTGCAGTATCTGTATCGAATACACGAATCGTAGAACATTGTGTAAAAAGCAACACCATGAAGAATAGCACTATTACTTGTTTCATAGATCAGGTTTTAGGAAAGGTATACCGATTGATCTAGGAAAAGAATGATATTGGTCATATCATACATCAAAACAAAGACTGTTGCTGCTGCACAAACGCCGGTTTTTGCAGTTCGAGTCCGCAAGTGGCATTGAGCTTGTCTACCATGTACACTGTGAGCTCAGGAGAAAAAGCTTCATCGTGCATGTGCATGAAGAAATAAATTTCTTCAATACCCTGATCGATCCAGTATTTCATTCTATCGATCCATGCATCTACTCGAGTGTAATCAGTTGGATGCAAACTATTCCCCACATAACGAATAAAAGTTTTTGGAACGGCCAAGTGCATGTGTGCGCAATCTCTTCTGCCACTGGTATCAGTGATCACAGCACCGATATTCATTTCTTTTAATTGGGTAAATAGTTCTTCGCTCATATCCGGTTTTGTAAACCACTCGGGATGACGTACTTCCATGAAGAATTGCATATCAGTAGGTAGTGATCGGAGAAAATCGAACAACTCTTCTTTTCGTTTTGGAGAAAAACTATCACTCACCTGCACAAACACCGGACCCAAGTGTTCTTTGAAAGCAATGATGCCACGCAAAAACTCAGTGGTAATAAAATCTTTGCCTTTCAGATTACCACGATGGGTAACACCTTGGTACATTTTAGGACAAAATTTAAAATCTTTTCCTTCAGCCTTGGCTGCCCATTTTTCGATACCCGCTGCTCCATACACTTTGTAGTGGGTAGCATTCAGTTCAATACTATTGTAATGCTTTACATAATGCTCCAGAAAATCTTTTTCCTTGGTTTTGGGTGGATAGATCTTTCCTATCCATTCGGTACGTCCCCATTTGGCACAGCCAAGATATACTTTGGGCTGTTTTTGTTGCTTACCTTTCAATACCTGACGATTGAATACCGGCTCTGCAGGAAGTGTAAAATCGATCGTATTCAATTCCGATTCAGGTATGCGACCAAATTCCATGATACTGAGTTTGTCTACAAAGCTAATTGGTTTGTTTGCATATTAATTTGATGAACCCTTGAAATAAATCGATGATCTGTTCTACTAATAAAAAAAATAACCCTTACAATATATTCAACCCCTGTTCGTCTACCCATAGGTATGGATCAGGCATGGCAACTACCGGCTAACATGAGCGACTCGCGCGGCAAGCATATCACCGAGGTCATCAATACTTACAGTAAGCGATTGATGGGGTTTATCCGTAAACGGGTGAGCAGTGAGGCCGATGCAGAAGATATTCTGCAGGATGTCTTCTACCAATTCATTGGGAATACCACCCCTATTGAACAGCTGACCAGTTGGCTGTTCACGGTCACCCGGAATAAGATCACTGATAAACAAAGAAAGAAGAAGCCCGAATTATTGGAAGACCTCTATGTCTCTCATGATGATGAAGGTTTTGAATGGTCAGATCTTTTCTTTGACGACAAAAACAATCCGGAGTCAGAATACATGCGTTCCTTATTCTGGGATGCTCTGTACACAGCTTTGAATGAATTACCTGCACCACAAAGAGATGCTTTTGTGTTGAATGAAATTGAAGGTATCCCTTTCAAAGAAATTGCGGAACAAACCGGTGATACCGTCAATACCCTGATCAGTCGCAAACGTTATGCAGTATTGCATTTGCGTGAACGACTCGGCAGTTTGAAAAATGAATTATTGAACCACTCATAAACAGAAAATGATGAACAAGAAATTTTGGATCAAAAAAATAGTAGGGTTTAGTCTCCTTGCCATCGCAGGAATTGCCTTACTCACCTGGGTGGTAATGCTATTGTGGAATGGGGTACTGGCAGAAGTGGTACCTGTTTCCACCGTTACCTACTGGCAGGCATTAGGCCTACTTGTATTAAGTAAAATATTATTCGGCGGTTTTCGTGGCAAAGGCGGCGATTACAAAAAACGCTGGAAAGAAAAAATGGAAGCCAAATTGGA
This sequence comes from Bacteroidota bacterium, assembly GCA_039795345.1. Taxonomy (GTDB): domain Bacteria; phylum Bacteroidota; class Bacteroidia; order Chitinophagales; family Chitinophagaceae; genus Sediminibacterium. The sequence continues at coordinate 29,111 of JBDKEH010000109.1, read as the reverse complement.
AGGATTGAGTCCGGAAGAAAGGGAAAAAATCAAAGAAGAATGGCGCAACCGATGCAATATGTGGAAGCGAAATAGTGTTGATCCGGATGCCTAAAATAGATACACGACCATAACCTAACAACCGTAAGCATGCAAGTTCTTGTTTTTAAAACCAACCTCGAAAACCCGGGGCAAATCCTCCATGCAGGCCAATTATTACACCCGATTCGGGGAATACATCGCTGGAATGTTGATGCCCATGATATTGATAATGTTTTAAGAATAGAAGCAGACGCTACTTTATCACCCCGGATCATTGAAACCACCCTTCAAAAAGGTGGTTTGTTGTGTGAAGAATTGACCGACTAACCGCATCATTTCAAACTATTCTTCGATTATTCGAAAAATAACGACGCGAAATTCTTTCAACCCCTTATTTTTGCGCAATTTGTCGCAAATGAGCCATCCTACCTTATCATCCAACGAATCAATCCCATCCGGTAAAAAAAAGATCATTGTTTTAGGCAGTGGACCTAACCGTATCGGACAAGGCATTGAATTTGATTATTGTTGTGTACATGGTCTTTTGGCCATTAAAGAATGTGGTTACGAAGCCATCATGGTGAACTGTAACCCCGAAACTGTCTCCACCGATTTTGATATGGCCGATAAGCTGTATTTCGAACCGGTTTTCTGGGAGCATCTGTGGGAAATCATCGAACTCGAACAGCCGTATGGCGTGATCGTTCAGTTGGGTGGACAAACAGCCCTCAAACTGGCGAAACGTTTACACCAGAAAGGTATTCGCATCATCGGTACTTCATTCGACAGCATGGATATTGCTGAGGATCGAGGCAGGTTCAGTGATCTCTTAAAAGAACTCAATATTCCTTATCCTGAATATGGTACCGCTTACACCGCTGAAGAAGCCATTGAAGTGGCGAATAAAGTTGGGTATCCGGTACTGGTGCGTCCGAGTTATGTATTGGGCGGACAAAGAATGCGTATCGTGATCAATGATGAAGAGGTAGAGAAAGCTGTAATTAGCTTATTGAAACATATTCCCGGTAACACCATTCTGATCGATCATTTCTTAGATCGTTGTCAGGAAGCAGAAGTAGACGCCATTTTTGATGGTGAGAACTTTCATATCATGGGTGTGATGGAGCATATTGAACCGGCTGGTATCCATAGTGGCGATAGCAATGCGGTACTGCCTGCCTTCAATCTTACACCACTGGTAGTAGAGACCATGGAATACTACAGTGAAAAAATTGCGAGAGCGCTCAATATCAAAGGATTGATCAATATTCAATTTGCGATCAAAGATGGTAAAGTGTATGTGATCGAGGCCAATCCAAGAGCTTCACGTACTACTCCATTCATCGCCAAGGCTTATCAGATCCCTTACCTGAACATTGCTACCAAAGTAATGTTAGATGCCAATAAACTGACAGATTTCACCATGGAGAAAAAACTGGAAGGGTATGCCATCAAAGAACCTGTTTTCAGTTTTGAAAAATTCCCCGGCGTGAATAAGGAACTCGGACCAGAAATGAAGAGTACCGGTGAAGCCATTCGCTTCATCAAAGACTTGAGAGATCCTTACTTCAGAACCTTATACAAGGAAAGAAGTATGAATCTTTCTAAGTAATAAGTATAAACACGTAGTATTCCTACTTGAATAGACAGACCGCGTTCAACAACGCGGTCTTTTCATGTACGTTTAAATATGCGTGTATCTTCAGTTCCCTTTTTCAGGAAAGTTCCCTTCATCCGAATCGTACCTCCTTTTATTGCGGGTATTCTTATTCAGTATTATTTTCCGCATTCTTCTTATTTACCTATACTCATTGTAGGAATCGCTTTTTTACTACTGATCATCCATGCATTTACAAAAGCGCAACAGAAATTTCGTTTTCGAAAAATTGCGGCCTTGCTTTTATACACTTGTTTGTGTTGCTTAGGATCTATCCTCACCCGAGAAAGAACCATTACTTATCATCAAGATTGGATTGGAAAGTTGAATACAAAAGGGAAAGCATTGCTGTTAAAGCTCACAGATCATCCCATAGAAAAAGAAAAAACTTGGAAAATAACAGCAGAGGTATTGGCATTCGAAGAAAATGATCAATGGAAAAAAGCCAGTGGACGCATATGGTTATATGTCAATAAGCAAGTAAAGGAATTACAGAAAGATCAAATCATTGTAACACGTAAATCTTTGCAACCGATCAGCTCTATTCAAAATCCGGGAAGTTTTGATTATGCTGCTTACTGTGCCAGACAAGGCATTTATCACAGCATCTACTTGAAAAAGGAAGATTTTTACACGCTCAAATCATCCGTTTCAAGCAAAGACTATTTATCCAAAGCACAAGGTTATGTTAGAAATACATTCCAACAATATATCAAAGGCCAACAAGAAAATGCCATTGCATCCGCATTGGTGATGGGTTATAAATATGATTTAGATGATGATCTCTTAGAGGCATATAGCAATACCGGTGTGGTACATGTGATCGCCGTAAGTGGTATGCATCTAGGATTGATCTATGGTATTCTACTCTTCTTCACTAAAATATTTACAAAGCGAAAAGATGGCCGTTTGTTCAAGAGTGTTTTGATACTCGTTTGCATATGGACATTTACAGCACTCACAGGAGCCGGTCCATCTGTACTGAGAGCAGCTGTTATCTTTTCATTGATGCTATTGGGTGATCTATTATTACGAAAGAACAACACCTATAATACCCTTGCAGCATCTGCATTTCTTTTATTATTGGTGAACCCATTTTATTTGTGGGATATCGGATTTCAGTTATCCTATCTGGCCGTTCTCAGTATTGTTTGGATAGCAGGACCATTATATAGAACCGTTTATTTTCCTTTGCGTCTATTAAGATATGTATGGCAATTGATCGCTATCACATTGAGCGCACAAGTATTGACCACCCCCATCATACTTTACCATTTTCATCAGTTCCCAAATCTTTTTCTCATTACGAATTTGCTCATTGTTCCTTTATCGGGGTTGGTTTTATATGCTTGCATCTTTTTGTTACTTATTTCGCCTTTACACAGTATAGCAAGTTTTATCGGTATACTCGTTGAAAAGATACTGTGGTTAATGAATCAATGTATCCTATTCTTTGACAGATGGAGTTTTGCCGTAACAAATCATATTGAATTTCACTCAATACAAGTGATCCTTTATTATCTGCTCGTTGTTGCTATTGGTTGCAGGATCATGTATAAAAAAAAGGTGTGGACAATAGTTGCTATCAGCTGTTGCATGATCATCTTAGGTTTTCATGTACACAGACAAATAAAGATTCGCCAAAGCCGTCGATTGATCATTTATCAAATGCCCGGGCAAGCCATTACCGATATTGGAAGTGGTGGACATTATATGTCATTCACCGGTAGTCCGATTGATGCAAAGGCAAAAAAGTTGCTGTCTGCTACCAGAACAAAATTGGGCTTATTACGATCTACGGGAAGAATTTCCAACCAAGAATATCCCGTGATCGAATTCAATCGTCAAAAGATCGTATTTGCCAATAGAATACCTGACAGCACTTTTTTTCCGGCAGATATTGTGGTCATACAGAAAGGTTCTTTTTTGCATATGAGTGATATACACCGTGTTTTCAAAGCCCGCCAATACATTTTTGATGGAAACAATGCTTTGTGGAAAATCCGGAAATGGAAAAAAGAGGCAGACAGCCTACATTTGCGCCACCATTCGGTACCTGAACAAGGTGCTTTTATGATGGAATACTGACGATCGCGCCAACCATTCATTCATACCGCCGGAATTCCGGTGATAAATAGAACTGTTCATCATGCAAAAGAAGATTCAATCTGCACTCATTTCCGTTTTCTACAAAGATGGTCTTGAACCTTTGGCCAAACGCTTACAGGCAGAAGGTATCACCATTTATTCTACCGGTGGTACACAACAATTTTTAGAAGGTTTAGGCATCCAATGCGTAGCAGTAGAAAGTTTGACCACGTACCCATCCATTCTTGGCGGACGTGTAAAAACATTGCATCCCGTTGTGTTCGGAGGTATTCTGGGTCGCAGGTATGAGGCGCAGGACCTAGAGGAGATGAAACAGTACAGTATTCCTGAGATCGATCTGGTAATCGTAGACCTCTATCCTTTCGAAGAAACTTTGAAGAATACAACCGAAGAAAAGGCGATCATCGAAAAAATTGATATCGGCGGCCCATCCATGATACGCGCTGCTGCTAAAAACTTCAAAGATGTTGTAGTGATCGCAGCAAAAGACGATTATGCATCACTTGAAAAAATACTGACTGAACAAAAAGGCGCTACTACCATCGAGCAACGAAAAGCATTTGCAGCTAAAGCATTTGAAGTAGTGATGCATTATGATATTGCCATCAGTAATTATTTCAATCCCGGACATCAGCAATCATTGCGTTATGGTGAAAATCCCCATCAGCAAGCCGTTTTCCATGGAGATCTTCATAAGCTTTTTGATCAGTTGAATGGTAAAGAGCTTTCTTACAATAACCTGGTAGATGTGGATGCAGCTGTGCAATTGATTAGAGAATTTACAGATACCACATTCGCCATCATCAAACACACCAATGTATGCGGTATTGCGGCTCGTAGCACTGTCAAAGAAAGTTGGGATGCTGCATTGGCTGGTGACCCTGAAAGCGCATTCGGTGGTGTATTGGTGACCAATGGTGCCGTTGATAAAGCAACTGCAGATGCCATCAATGAAATTTTCTTTGAAGTATTGATCGCTCCTTCTTTTGATGCAGATGCATTGGAAGTATTGAAGAGCAAAAAGAATAGAATCTTATTACAGCTGAAATCCGGCGCCCCTGCATTAAAAGCTCCATCAAAATCTATCCTAAACGGCGTGTTGGAACAAGGTGCTGATGAAGGAAACTTTGAAAAATGGGAAGAAGTAGGTGGAAGAACTACCACTACCGCAGAGCAAGAAGATCTGCGCTTCGCCAACTTGGTATGTAAACACTTAAAGAGTAATGCCATTGCATTGGTAAAAAATAAACAACTGGTAGGAAAAGGATGCGGACAAACCAGTCGCATTGATGCATTGAGACATGCCATTGAAAAAGCACACCAGTTTCAGTTTGATCTGAAAGGTGCAGTGCTCGCATCAGATGCATTCTTTCCATTCAACGATTGTGTACAGATCGCACATAAAGAAGGCATTGAAGTATTCATACAGCCGGGTGGTTCTGTGAGAGACAAAGACAGTATTGCTTATTGCGTAGAACATCAGCTGGCAATGGTAATGACGGGTATGCGTCATTTCAGACATTGATCATGACCGTAAAACAGAAAGCATATATCGGGTTAGTGGCAACCAGTATTCTCTGGGGCACTAGTTGGGTGGCTAGTAAAATTGCTGTTCAACAAGGTGTACCGGGATTGGAAGTAGCTGCTATTCGACAGTTTTTGGGTGGTAGTTTATTTGTGGCATTCTTTTTAATCAGAGGAGAAAAACTTCCAACCCCAAAGCAATTACTCTGGCTAACAGGAATGGGTATGCTTTTATTTGTGATCGCCAATGGATTTGCTACCGTTGCCCTATTATACATTCCTAGCGGATTGGCCGCTTTGATTGCCGCACTATACCCATTATCGGTAGTAGTGATTGAAAAACTGTTCTTTAAGAATACCAAAATCACAGCTGTTACTTTTATTGGAATGTTATTGGGTATTACAGGTATTGGTTTTGTCTTTTATGACAACGCTTTTCATAATTATACTGAAGGCTACATCTGGGGATTGTTGTTATCTGTGATTGCCATGTTGAGCTGGAGTGTAGGCACTATCATTATCGCCCGAAATAAAGTCAAGATGAATGCCTACAATGCTACTGGTTGGCAAATGTTAATGGGTTCATTTGTGCTCATGATCATGACATTGGTTTCAGGCAAAAGTGTTTCAATTACTAGTGTACCGGTAAACACATGGTTGGCAATTACTTATTTAGTACTTGCCAGTTCAGTTGTGGCTTTTGTCGCATTTATTTATACGATGAAACATCTTGAACCTGCTATTGCATCTTTGTACGCTTATATCAATCCTCTAGTTGCTATTCTGTTAGGAACAATGATCACTAATGAAAAATTAACGATCAATATCTTTATTGGCTCATTGATAACGCTGATCGGCGTATTTCTGGTGAATAGAAGTCTGAAAAAACAAAGAGCACAGGCTCTCACAGATGTAGATGCGATGTAATATCAGCAATGTTGGTTAAGAAAATCTTCATACAGTTGTCTCCACATCATCCATTCAGGCTGCTCTGCCAAAAAGTGGTTATGGAGCACGTATGAAAATTTTCCATCTACCTGCTTTACAGTTTCATAAAAAGTATTCATTCGGTCTAATGCCATTTCTGTATTCAATCTTTCATAAAAGATCGCAGTACTATCCATATAGCAGAATGGATGTATCAATAAAGAGGTCATTTTTTCATTTTGTAGATCATACCAATAAAATGGGTGGGCAATAGATGCCCTGAAACCATTTACAGATCCATAACCCATCGAATAATCATGTTGAATACCCAAAGCTATCAATGAACGATAGGTGTCAGGTAGGTTCATCATTAAATAATGCTGTCGGGATCGATCGACTTTTTTATCGGTATGGTAAGCCAACAACTGGCATTCACGTTTAATGACATCATTCTTACCTCGACTTTGTGCTGATGGGTGAATACCAACATTGTATTTCTCCCCATGTCTTTGCACCAATTGCTGCATACCCTTTGTATACGGATCAATATTTTTATCAATCGAGGTTCTTTTTTCTGCCAACAAAAAGAAGTAAACAGGATCAAGGTGGTATTGCTCATGCAACCGATCTAACCAATTATAAACATCATATGGATCTTTTTGCTTGCCTGCCAATACTTTCATTCGATTGGTGACACGCTCAAATCTACCTTGTAAGAGATCTATGAAATAACCACGGATATTTCGAAAAGGAGATTGCCATGTATAACGATAAGCTTCATCAATATCATAACTGGGTTCTATAGCAAAGATGCGAATCGGCAAATGCCAAGATGATTGTTGTTGTTTTAAAATGAGCTCCAATTGCTTCAACCAAAGATCGATCAAAGGCTGATCGATGAATTGGTGTTTGTATGCGAGACTGTTGGTATGTGCATATCGACCATACCGATCTTTTTCATGCGGCAAATATTCTTCGTAGCGAGATAACAAATAAAAGGAAGCGGAGAAAATATCAAAAGGCAAAGATCCATTCGTTATGAAAAAGATGGGTAAATGATTCCAGTGTTGCAGATCTATCTGTAATTCATGAATCTCATCCTCCATCAGCAATCCTGAAGGCTGGATCCATAATTCATTCTCAAGAATAGCTGTTTCAGAGTAATTGATCTTTATGTTCTCATCCTGCTGATAATCTTCAAGCGAAGTAGTAATTCTGGCTGATCCCTCAAACAGATGTGCTACAATGTATTGCAGGCGTGGACTGATATGTGGCGTATAAATGACTAGCACAATGCTTCAGTGGGGACCTGCTTATTTTTTTTGTTTCTCCTTCCACAACTCATTAAAGGTTTTCTGACTAAAATCCAGCTCTGATCGATGCATCGACCAACCTTTGAATACTTTGTTCACTACCCAATTCTTCATTTTACCATTCCCCATATTCATCATCAAACGATTCAAACTCGCCATCTTCCATGCTTTCCATGCAACACGTTCAGCGATGGTGCTGGAACCTTGCACGACTGCTTCATGGCGATTATCCAATAGCAATTCATGCAGATTGATTCTTACCGGACAAACTTCTGTGCAATTACCGCACAATGAAGAAGCATAACTGAGGTGCTTGTAATCATCTACCCCACGAAGATGAGGTGTGATCACTTTACCGATTGGACCACTGTAAGTGGTTTCGTAAGCATGTCCTCCAATATTTTTATAGACCGGACAAGCATTCAAACAAGCACCACAGCGAATACAATATAAGGCTTCCCTACTGGTAGGATTAGCTAGTAAGTTGGTTCTTCCATTGTCTAACAGAATAACGATCATTTCTTCAGGTCCATCCGTTTCATCTGCTTGTCTGGGGCCGGAGATAATAGTATTGTAAACAGTTACCTTTTGTCCTGTCCCGAAAGTAGATAGCAAAGGCCAGAAAAGAGAAAGGTCTTTCATCGATGGAATCACTTTCTCGATACCAACGATCACAATATGTGTTTTCGGCCATGCGCAACTTAATCTTGCATTCCCTTCATTCTCTGTAACCGCGATACCACCAATATCTGCGATGATAAAATTAGCACCGGTAACACCCACTTCTGCTTGAACATATTTTTCACGAAGTTTTTGTCTGGCTACAAGTGTAAGTTGTTCAGGGGTAAGATCAGGCCTGGTACCCAACTTATTGGCGAAAAGTTTTGCTACATCTTCTTTGCTCTTATGCATGGCAGGTGTAACAATATGATAGGGAGGTTCTCCATCTAGTTGCTGTATGTATTCACCCAAGTCAGTCTCAACACTTTCAATGCCATTTTTCTCGAGATAGTCATTCAAATGTATTTCTTCTGTGACCATGCTCTTACTCTTCACCAACGTTTTACAATTCTTCTCTTTACAGATCTTACCGATCTCATCTAAGGCTTGTGCTGTATCCTCAGCCCATACCACACGTGCGCCTCTTGCTGTAATCTTCTTTTCAAACTCGATCAAATAACGATCCAAATGTTCAATAGCTTTCCATTTAGCATTTTTAGCACGCTCTCTTGCATCCATAACATTGGTGAATTGTTGTTTACCAATGGGAACAACTGCATTGTACTTGCCAATATTGAAATTGATCTTTCTTCTGTGTTCCAGATCAGCGGCTTTAACGGTACTTTTTGCAATGAATGAGGCGGCAGTATCTGTCATAAATTGATATTATGCTTTTTTCATGTGTTCAGCCGTGGCTGATAATGCTTCATAAAATTCTTCCCCATATTTTCTGATCAATGAGTCTTTCAGAAAAACATATACAGGCACTTTTAGTTTTTGACCCAATGAGCAAGCTGCTTTACAAAGGTCCTCGCGAGGTTCATAATTCACATATTCAATATCCGGATCACGTTTGCTCTTCTTTGTCTTGATAGGAAAGAGATGACAACTTAATGGTTTCTTCCAGTCCAGTTTACCATCATTGTAAGCTTGCTCAATACCACATTTGATCACGCCTTTTTCATCTCTATAACCGTACGCACAAATACCTCCATTAATTGTAGGTGTTACCCATCCAAATTCTTTATCGTACAAATATTTCCCCTGGCGCTCTACTTCTCTGATCCCTTCCTCCGTCATATAAGGTTTGATGACATCATAATACTCCTTCAACTTTTCAAGCTCCCATTTTTCCATTGGGGCACCTGCATCCCCGTCTTCACAACATCCACCTTTACATTTTGTAAGATCGCAAACAAAATGTTCTTCCAGCACTTCATCGCTGATGAGTTTATTATCAATGGCTATCATGAAAACAGTTATTATAATCCGGTAGCGAAGATAACCAGATTTGTTGGCGTGTACATCTTTTGTGTAAGGTAAGATTTAACAACATCGCCGGTAACATTCAGTGGTTTTCAGCGTATACATAATATACTGGTTACCGAAGGGTAGTTCAGTGTTTGCCTGAGAGCCGCCCATTCCTGGGCGGCTATAATTATTTTTTCCAACGAAAACTATTGATGAGATGCCGCACATCTTGAAGAATGAATGCATTTACAATCCCTAACGAGTCTGCATTGGGAGTTGCATCAAAGTACATAGCACCTCTTAAGAAATGACGGGTAGAATCTGTGAGATAAAATTGATTGGCAGTGGCCACATCTCCTCCAACAGAAAAGAACATACCATTGATACCATTGGGTGTTACCATCAAAGAATCATCGATAGAATATGCTTTTGCAGAGTGTTTGCCTGTAAGCACAAACGCATGCTTCACCAAAGTATCAAATCGGTTAGGACCAATTTCTTTATAGCTGATATAAATACGCCCATTGAATTGAGGAAATTCAATATTGATCCACCACGGATTCTCTGTGGCATCACCAAAAAAAGTGCTGTCTTTCACCACTCTTGCATACACCGGATATTCAAAAGCATAAGGGTATCCAGTTGTATCAAAAGATCTATACGCTTTTTCGGGAAAGTCTATTTTGAAATAGCCGTTAGGTTTAGGGGTGAAAGGGCTGTTGCAAGCGGAGAATAGGAAGAAAGCCAATAGTACATAGACCATGGGCCATGGTTGAAAACGGGTTAATCTGGTTTCTATTTTCTTTTGCATGTATCTATATCTAATTCCCTAAAAGATCTTCGCTTCGTGCCATGGACTATACACTATCAAGCATTGGCCCACCCTAACCCCCTGCCAACTCTCTCTTGATCGTGAGTTTGATCTTTTGGATCCTGTTCTTTTCAACTTCTAATACGGTGAATTCAAAATCGCCACTTTGAAGGATAGCGCCGGCCTTGGGAATATCACCAGCGATCTCAAGTACCAATCCGGCCAGAGAGTCGCTTTCACCTTTCACTTCATCAAAAATTTCTGCAGGTATATCCATGATCTTACAAGCATCATGAATCATAGTGCGGCCTTCGAAGATGTAATTATTATCATCGATCTTTTTGAAGCCGTTATCTTCTTCATCAAACTCATCTTTGATCTCGCCGATCACTTCCTCTAGAATATCTTCCAGTGTTACGATACCACTAGTACCCCCAAACTCATCTACAACTACTGCAAAGTGAATTCTTTTTTGTTGAAACTCTTGCAAGAGGTCTTCAATCGGTTTTTGTTCATGAACAAAAAACGGAGGACGCATGAGTGAGTGCCAGTTATAATCATTGTGTTCGTGAAGATGTGGCAAAAGATCTTTTGTATGAATCATCCCAAGTACTTCATCAAGATCATCTTTGTATACGGGAAGCCTACTATAATTCAGATCTTTTACCATCTCTATCAATTCACCAAATGAAGTTCCATATTCAACACCATGAACATCCATTCTTGTCTTCATGATCTGTTTTACTGAAATATTGCTGAATTTGACAATCCCCTTTAGAATATTCTTTTCATTCTCTGAAGCTGTTTCATTGGTAGTAAGATCGATGGCATGATCCAATTCTTCCAAGCTATATGCACTACCGGATTTACTGGCTAACCTTCTCTCAATAATATCTGAATATTTCACCAACCATTTACTCATTCCTGCAAACGTATAGGCCACACCCTGTACAACACCGCCAAAGTCTTTGGCAAAACGAATATTGTTCTGTGTGGCTAAAACCTTCGGCATGACTTCACCAAAAAGTACAAGTAAAAAAGAGACCGCTAAAACTTTGATAAGAAACTCCAGCCATACCGCATTGAACTGTTCAAAATTGAACATATTATCGATCAGCAAATTGGAGATGATGATAATAGAAATATTGATAAAACTATTCGCGATCAATAAAGAAGCCAATAAATTTTTAGGCTCTTCCAACAGGTCTACAATTCTCTTATAGGAGGGTACCTGTTTAGACTTCAGGTTATTGATATCTTTATAAGTAAGGGAAAAGAAAGCCACTTCAGATCCTGACAAAACGAAAGAAAGAAAAAGCAAAACAACAAGTATCATCACAAGTACTGTGGTGCCTTGTGGATGAATAGCTGATAAGAGTTGGGTATTCAATACCGAGTGATAATCCAAAACAGGTGTTTTTAGTTAACAATGAATGACGATGTCATTCTTTTCTTCACAAAAATACGATGAGAAGGGTTATCAGAAAGGCAATGATTCCCCGGGATCAGATAATGGAGGCATATCGTCACCTGTATAACCATCTATACTATCTCCCGAAACATGCCCACCTGAACCATCACCACGTTTATCAAGCATGATGAGGTTATCACCTACCACTTCTGTAGCAAATTTTTTATTTCCTTCTTTATCTTCCCAACTACGCGTTCGTAAACGGCCTTCTACATAGATCAAACTTCCCTTGTGCAAATATTTTTGTGCCAATTCTGCCAATCCACGCCACAGAACAACGGTATGCCACTCAGTTTGGGAAATCAGTTTCCCGGAGCGGTCTTTATACGTTTCGGTAGTGGCAAGGGGGAATTTGGCTACGGCAATATTGCCTTCTAAATGTTGAACATCTGGGTCTTTTCCAAGATTTCCAATGAGCATCACTCTGTTAACACCTCTCATACGATTGATTTTTTGTTCGTCGCAGATTAATCACTCTTAAAAATAACTTTTTTTGAGCAACAAAAGAACAGCCCTCAAAAAATTAGGATTTTAACTGTTGCAGGTATGAGTTGATCAGCTTAGGAAAAGCCAATTCCTGTATCCTAGCTGCATTTTCCCAATCACCCGTCTTTAAGGAGGCTGGCTTTTGCTTCAATTGAATATGGATGAACTGACCTTTGATCTGCTGATGGGTTAATTGCTGTACTATCGGCTCCGTTTTACTTAAGATGATCGCATCATGAATGCTCAGTTGGTCTTTTAACCAGTTTTGAATCAGTGGTATATCCCAGCGAATCTGCTTTTCGCTCTCCACAAGGTAAAATTCAAATAGGTTTTGCCAGATATCTTTTGCAGTTCTTTGTTGTACCCAAATCTTTTGACGGTATTCCAAGATGAAATAATTAAAGAATCTAGTCCTGCGCTGTAGTGTTTTCTCTTTCACCGGAAGTTGATTCACTTTACCTGTGGCCAAAGCTGCACAACCATTTTGGAGCGGACAAGCAGAACATAGTGGAGCCATGGGCTTACAAACGGTGGCACCAAAATCCATGATGGCCTGATTATACAAAGCCGGTTCTTTTTTATCCAGCATTTGATCAGCCAGATCATTGAACATTTTTTTACCTTCTGTACTGTCACTAGGTGTATCAATTCCGCAATAACGAGCTAACACCCGGTATACATTTCCGTCTACCACTGCATAAGGTAAATTATAGGCAAAAGAAGCAATGGCTGCTGCTGTATATGGACCAACCCCTTTTAATGCGAGCAATTCTTCATAGGTATCGGGGAAAATCCCATTTCGCTGTTTTACGATTTCTCTGGCTGTATAAAGTAGATTTCTGCATCTATTATAATACCCCAAACCCTCCCATAGTTTAAATACTTGTTGATCAGAAGCCTTAGCCAGGTCTTGAATCGTTGGATATTGTTCAATAAATCGATGATAATAACCCATTCCCTGTTCAACACGGGTTTGCTGTAAAATGATCTCACTTAACCATATACGATATGGTTTTTTTTCTCCTTTCCATGGCATTTCCCGGTCATTTTGATGCCTGTGCCAGTCCATTAATATTTGTGTGAAAGACTTTTTCATCCCAATAAACAAAGATGCTCAAAACAACGTATGGTTGGTAATAAAGTTGATAAACTATAATAATATGTTTAATATGACCAAATCTTAACCAATTGTGCGCTCTTTGAATCATTTATCTATCAATCAGTAACGCACATAAAATTTACACTATCTTTCTTGCAAATACCAGTTTTTTTGTCGTACTTTAAATCTGATTTATAAAATAACATTATACAAATGAGAAAGTCAGATCTCATCAACCAGATTTCCGATAAAACAGGTATACCGAAAGTAGACGTACTGGTGACGTTGGAAACCATGTTCAAAGAAGTGAAAGAAAGTCTTTCAAACGGACAAAACATTTATATCCGTGGCTTTGGGAGTTTTATTACCAAGAAGCGTGCAGCTAAAATTGGTCGCAACATCAAGAAAAACGTAGCAGTAGAAATACCTGAACATTATATTCCTGCCTTTAAACCGGCAAAAGAATTTGTCAGTGAAGTAAAAAGCAAACGGAAGTCGGACTAACTTCGCCGAAATTTCCGATCAGTGAAGAAACAGCAACTTCTGTTAGCGGGTGGCGGTCTAGTGATATTCGTTCTGTTGTACTTTTTTAGTCCAACCGTCTCCCCCAGCAAACATGTCCACAAAGAAGGCGAAGCGCCTCATAGTACTGTAAATCAATCTATTAAGTTTGAAGACTTGCTTGTAAAGGCCAAGGAACGCATCAGTCCTGAGCAGGTTGCGCGCTTGGGTGCCTTAGAAAATTCTGTTGTAAGAGGGGATATTAATGAGCAAAAGATCCATGTTTACCACCAACTAGCCCGCTTCTGGGCTGATTCGGCGCGGATTTTTGAACCCTATGCTTGGTACACGGCCGAAGCCGCTAAGTTGGAAAATTCTGAAAAAAGCCTCACCTTTGCCGCCCATCTGTTTTTAGATAATCTGATGACAGAGGGTGAACCTGCCATGCAAAACTGGCTGGCTTCACAAGCGAAAGTTCTTTTTGATCAGGCACTAAGCATCAATCCGGCGAACGATTCGAGTAAAATTGGATTGGGCGCATGCTATCTTTTCGGAAACATCTCAGATAACCCCATGCAGGGTATCATGAAGATCAGAGAAGTGGTAGAGAAAGATCCGAAAAATGTTTTCGGACAAATGATGTTGGGATTGGGTAGCAAGAAAAGCGGACAGTACGATAAAGCGATTGAACGTTTTTTGAATGTATTGAAAGTTGATCCGGAAAATTTGGATGCTATTTTCAATCTGGCTGAATCATATGATATCCATAATGAGAAAGCCAATGCGATCAAATGGTATGAGGAAGCAAAGAAAAGAGTAGCGATACCGGAAGCCAAGCAAGCACTGGAAAAAAGAATCGCTGAACTGAAACGATAAATTTATTTTTTAACTGTATAAAATTACTTTGGTATGCCTTGTGGTAAGAAGAGAAAGCGTCATAAGATCGCTACACACAAACGTAAAAAGCGTCTAAGAAAGAATCGTCATAAGAAGAAGAATAAATAATTCTTCGGATTACCGATCATGATACTAAACGGGTTTAATCTCGCTTCGGCCTGATTAAACCCGTTTAACACTTATCTGGAAGCAGCCTTACCTTCCTTTCGCAACTTTACCTTTCCTTCCTTTTTGGCTGCATGCACAGATGTTGTGATGTTGATTTACCGTATACCGGTATGTGATTTTGTATTTAAAAGTTGCACTTTGTGAACAAAGAACTGATTATTAATGCTGCTCCAACAGGCGTAGAGATTGCGTTGTTGGAAGACAAAAAACTGGTGGAGCTGCACAACGAAAAAACGGACGCCAACTTTGCGGTGGGCGATCTCTATTTGGGTAAAGTAAAAAAACTGATACCCGGATTGAATGCTGCGTTCGTGGATGTGGGGTTTGAAAAAGATGCGTTCCTTCACTATACGGATCTGAGTCCTTATGCTCGTTCTATTATCAAGTTCACGCAAATAGCGATGACAGATAAAGGAGAACAGCCTTTTGATTTCTCCAGATTTCAATCTGAACCAGAGATCGTAAAAACAGGAAAGATCAATGAAGTATTGAATGGTAAGCCACATGTACTTGTACAAATCTTAAAAGAACCAATCGCAGCAAAAGGACCACGTTTGAGTTGTGAGATCTCTTTACCAGGACGTTTTGTTGTAGTAACCCCATTCAATGAAATTGTTGCGGTTTCTAAAAAGATACATTCATCTGATGAACGTAAGCGTTTACATAAAATCGTAGAAGCTATTCGCCCGAAGAACTTCGGCGTGATCGTTCGTACTGCAGCAGAAGGAAAGAGTACTGCTGAACTACATCAGGATATGTTGGCATTGGTAGAAACATGGAAGACCATTCAACATAATTTGAAAGGTGCGGTTGCTCCTGTCAGGATATTAAGTGAAGAAACAAAAACGACCAGTATTCTACGTGATCTGCTAAGCGCAGATTTTAATCGTATTGTAGTGAACGATAAAAATTTGTTTCAGGTTACACAAACTTATATCCAACGTATTGCACCTGATAAAACAGATATTGTTTCTTTCTATCACAATGGACTTCCCATTTTTGATCAATACGGTGTAACCAAGCAGGTTAAATCTTCTTTTGGTAAAACAGTAAACCTACCCAGCGGTGCTTATCTGATCATTGAGCATACAGAAGCCTTGCATGTAATTGATGTGAACAGCGGTTATAAAAGCGTGAGCAATAACCAGGAAGAAAACGCACTGGAAACCAATCTTGAAGCCGCAGAAGAAATTGCACGTCAATTAAGACTGCGCGATATTGGTGGCATCATCGTGGTAGACTTTATCGATATGAAGTTACCCGACAACAAGAGAAAGGTACAAGAAGCCATGGAGCAATTCATGAAAGCAGATCGTGCCAAACATTCAGTGCTTCCGATTTCGAAGTTCGGATTACTTCAGATCACACGTCAGCGTATGCGCCCTGAAGTAAATATCAATACGGCAGAAAGTTGTCCGGCTTGTAATGGTACCGGTAAGATCACTTCTACTTTGTTATTGGAGGATGAGATTGAAAAGAAATTACATTATCTCGTAACACATTCGCATAAAAACTTAACGATCGTGGTTCATCCGATCGTACACTCTTATCTCACAAAAGGATTGTTCTCTTCTATCATTAAAAAATGGAGGAAGAAACACAAAGTGAAAGTAAAGGCGCAAGCCAATACCAATTATCACCTCACAGAATTCAAATTCTTTGATGAGCGTGAAGAGGAGATCAAATTTTAATGTGAATGGTAAATGGTCAATTGTGAATGATCAATGATGAGTAAGCTGCTTTTTTATTGACAATTCACAATTGACCATTCACCACCACTTAATCTTCATTTCTTGATCCACCCAAAAAGATCAGTACATATTGGATCAATGTAGCAACAGAAGCAAGTGCTGCAACTACATAGGTCATCGCTGCCCACTTCAGTGCATCTTTAGCTCCCTCTTGTTCTTTGTTAACCAGTACGCGCTTATTTTCCAACCATGCCAATGCACGATTGCTCGCATCGAATTCAACCGGTAATGTGATCACAGAAAATAGCGTGGTGATTGCAAACAGAATGATCCCTCCTAAGAGCAACATGGGAAATGTATTCACCAAAAGAATACCGCCCAATAATACCCACTGAACAATGGAACTGCTGAATTGAACAAAAGGCACCAACCTGCTTCGAAGCATCAGCCAGTTATATGCTGTAGCATGCTGTACCGCGTGACCACATTCATGAGCGGCAACTGCTGCTGATGCAATACTGGTTCCACTATAAACTTCCGGACTCAGGTTTACAGTTTTATTCATGGGGTTATAGTGATCTGTCAAAAAACCTTCAACAGATATAACTTTTACATCATATATTCCATTGTCACGAAGCATCTGTTCGGCCACTTCTTTACCGCTCATGCCATTGGTAATGGGTAGATGGCTATAATGGGTGAATTTCGACTTTAACCGCATCGAAACCAGAAAACTGATTCCGATAAATAATAAAGACAATAACATAATTGAGTTCATACGACTTGTTTCGGATACTGCTGCAAAATACCTACCAAACCCAAAAACGGGTTATTGCGCCGGAAAAAAGCTCTATTTCTGACAAAAAGCACCAAAAAAAATGACATTTTTCCCCACTTCGCCAAAATGACTGTAACCCGTTTGATTAACAAACTGTTAAGGTTATTTACGAACAACTTCGTTGTCAAAAAATTATTCACAGAACCCAAAAATTATTTTGCCATGTGGCTCGGTTTTGTAACTTAGTGGTAGAATTTAATGGGTTAGTAAGTAAACAGGGTCAGCAGCAATGTTGGCCCTTTTACATGCCCGCCACTGCTGCGTTTCAGCGTTTTTGTGTGTTTTTTCTACCCGGCATTTTTTGATTGAAACATCATTGATTTTGCACAAAATTTCATCATTTCATTTCAAGTATTTTTTTACTGAAAAGAACTCATCATTTCAACAGTACCTTTAGCAAATGAGTAAGATTAAAACAGCTTTTTTCTGTAGCAATTGTGGTTATGAAAGTGCAAAGTGGATCGGAAAATGTCCGGCTTGTTCACAATGGAATACTTTCACCGAAGAAGTATTGGATAAGGGTAATGTGAAAGAAGAAAAATGGGATGATTATAAAGAGGAGAAAAGAAAAACAAAAACGATTTCCCTGAATGAAGTTCAGACAACAGAAGAAAAAAGAATCAAGAGTCAGGATCCTGAATTGGATCGAGTGTTGGGTGGCGGTATCGTGCCGGGTAGTATCATTTTAGTAGCAGGAGAACCCGGCATTGGTAAGAGTACTTTGTTTTTACAAAACGGATTACTGTTAAACCAGCTTAGGGTTTTATATATCAGCGGAGAAGAAAGTGAGCAACAGATTAAAATGCGTGCAGATCGTTTAAAGATCAAGAATGAAAATTTTTACTTGCTCACTGAAACTTCTACACAAACTATTTTTCAGGAAATCAAGAAACTAAAACCTCAGTTAGTCATTGTTGATTCCATTCAAACTTTACAATCCAATTTAATTGATTCATCTGCAGGTACTGTTTCACAAATCAGAGAATGCGCAGCAGAATTTCAGCGTTTTGCCAAAGAAACGAATACACCTGTTTTCCTGATCGGACATATCACCAAAGATGGCGCCATTGCCGGACCAAAAGTGCTGGAACATATGGTAGACACGGTTTTGCAGTTCGAAGGCGACCGTCATTATGCATACAGAATACTCAGAACCTTGAAGAATCGTTTCGGTAGTACAGCAGAATTGGGTATTTATGAAATGACGGGTGATGGCATGCGAGTGGTATCAAATCCTTCAGAGATTTTAATCGCGCAAAGAGAAGATCAATTGAGTGGAAGTGGTATTGCTGCCACACTGGAAGGAATGCGTCCGCTATTGATTGAAGTACAAGCATTGGTCACACAAAGTGTATATGGAACTCCACAAAGAACAGTCACAGGTTTTGATACTCGAAGGCTTCAATTGCTATTAGCAGTACTTGAAAAACGTGGAGGTTTTCAGTTTGGCATGAAAGATGTTTTTGTCAATATTGCCGGAGGTATCAAAGTCGAAGATCCGTCTATTGATCTTGCAGTGATCTGTGCTTTACTTTCCTCTTATGAAGATGTTCCCCTTCCTCCACATGTTTGTTTTGCTGGTGAAGTAGGACTGAATGGAGAGATCAGAGCAGTAAACAAAATTGAACAACGGATTGCCGAGGCAGAAAAACTCGGATTCGAAAAAATATTCGTTTCCAAATACAATAAGAAAAGTTTCAATCCTCAAGCTTATAAAATTCAAGTGGTGGCATTGAGTCGAGTGGATGAAGTGTATCAGCAGCTTTTTTGAGGGTGAAAAGTCAGAAGTAAAATGAAAGAAATGTTTGACTTTTCACTATCAACATTTTTGCGGGAAATACGTAAGCTGAGACCCTTAGTTTAGGGGAATGAGAGCTATCGCAAAATCTTTATTACATCTTTTATATCCGCATTACTGCCTTGGTTGCGGAAGTGACTATTTGGGACTCCAGCAGCAAGTTTGTAGCCGGTGTACCCATCAACTCCCGGAAACCGGGTTCTTCCGCCTGCCCAACAATCCGGTCGAAAAAGCTTTTTGGGGGCGCATCAAGGTTGAAAATGCTGCCGCTCTGTACTATTTTACCAAACAATCGATGGTTCAGGAATTGATGGTTCAGCTGAAATACCGCCAAAACAAGCATGCCGGACTTTTTTTCGGGAGGATGATGGGGTATGCCCTGAGAGCAGAACCACGCTTCGCCGATATTGATCTGCTTGTACCACTCCCTCTAAATGCCAAGAAACAGTTTACAAGAGGGTATAACCAAGCCGAAGTGATTTGTGAGGGTATTCATGAAGTCTGGCCTAAAACACTAATGACAAAGGTCATTCAAAGAGAAAAGTTTACAGATAGCCAAACCACTCAAAATCGTCTTTCAAGATGGCAGAATATGGAAGGAGTTTTTGAGATAAAACAACAAGATCAACTAATCAACAAACATATTTTACTGGTTGATGACGTCATGACTACCGGGGCTACTTTGGAGGCATGCGGACAAAATATCATTACCCTTCCCAATTGCAAACTTAGTATTGCAACCGCTGCATATACACTTTGAGATCTTATTTTCAGCCATTCACCAAAAAGCCATAACAATTCCCTTATTTAAGTGTTATTTTGAAAAAAATCAATCATATGAAATACATTCTCGCATTAGTGGCTGTGGTGATCATGTCTGCTTTCACCTTACCTGATAACGGCAGTATCCACTCTTTTAAAGTAAAATCCATTGAAGGTGGCACCATTGATTTTGCAAAATTCAAAGGAAAGAAAATATTGGTGGTGAACACAGCATCTAAATGTGGTTATACGCCACAATATGATGCTTTGCAGAAAGTATATGATCAATACAAAGACAAATTGGTGATCGTAGGTTTCCCTGCCAATAATTTTGGCGGACAAGAACCCGGAAGCGATGGAGAGATCCAAGAGTTTTGCAAAGCACGTTTTGGTGTAAAATTTCCGCTGGCTAGTAAAGTAAGTGTAAAGGGAGATGATATGGCACCTATTTACCAGTGGCTAACCAGCAAAGCAAAAAATGGCGTATTGGACGCCGATATCAAATGGAACTTCAATAAATTTTTGTTGGATGAAAATGGAAAAATGATCGCTTACTTCCCAAGTAAAGTGACCCCTGATAGTGAAGAAATATTGAAGTATGTGAAATAAGTATTTCAAAGCAAAAAAAATCCCGACCAGAAAATATGGTCGGGATTTTTTTTGCAATTTGTAATTATAAAAAACATTCACAGTTAAAGCAATAGCATACAGTATATTTATAAACTAAAAATCACTGGCATGTCATATCCCTATCAGATCAAAAGTTTTGAAGCCTATCAAGAAGCCTATCAAAAGAGTATTCAAGATCCTGAAGGATTTTGGAGTGCTGTTGCTGAACATTTTACCTGGAAGAAAAAATGGGACAAAGTTCTTGAATGGAATTTCACAGAACCAAAAGTAGAATGGTTCAAAGGGGGTAAGCTAAATATTACTGAAAACTGCTTAGACAGACATCTTGCTACCAAAGCCAATCATCCTGCTATCATCTGGGAGCCCAATGCCCCTGATGAGAACCATCGCATACTTACTTATAAAAAATTACATGAGAAGGTTTGTCAATTTGCGCATGTACTCAAAAACAATGGTGTTCAAAAAGGCGATCGTGTTTGTATTTATATGGGAATGATTCCCGAACTGGCCATTGCAGTATTAGCCTGTGCAAGAATTGGAGCTATTCATTCTGTAGTTTTTGGCGGTTTCTCTGCACAAAGTATTGCTGACAGATTAGAAGATGCCAAAGCTGAGTTTATTGTCACTTGCGATGGCGCTTACAGAGGCGCCAAAGATATTCCCTTGAAAAGCGTAATCGATGATGCATTGATCGGTAATAAAACAGTGAAGCGTGTCATTGTGGCTACACGAACACGTACACCAGTATCTATGATCAAAGGAAGAGATGTATGGTGGGAAGATGAAATGAAGCAAGTAGAAGAAAAGGGAATCACGTTTATTGAAGCTGAGGAAATGGATGCAGAAGATCCATTATTCATCCTCTATACCTCCGGCTCCACCGGGAAACCAAAAGGTGTGGTACACAGTGTAGCTGGTTACATGATCTATACCAATTACACTTTCGTGAATGTATTTCAATATGAACCCGGACAAGTGCATTTCTGTACTGCTGATATTGGTTGGATCACCGGGCATAGTTATATCATCTACGGACCATTGAGTGCAGGTGCTACTTCATTGCTATTTGAAGGTGTTCCTACCTGGCCTGATGCAGGTAGATTCTGGGATGTTGTAGACAAATACAAAGTAAACATATTGTACACCGCACCAACAGCCATTCGCAGTCTCATGGGTTTTGGCTTAGGTCCATTACAAGGAAAAAATCTTTCTTCACTAAAAGTATTGGGCACTGTTGGTGAACCCATCAATGAAGAAGCGTGGCACTGGTATGACGAACATGTAGGAAAAGGGAAATGTCCGATCGTAGATACCTGGTGGCAAACAGAAACTGGTGGATGTCTTATTTCCAATTTGGCAGGTATCACTCCGGCTAAACCCGGATGGGCAACACTTCCAATGCCTGGTCTACAAATGGTGTTGGTAGATGAGAATGGAAAAGAGATCATTCAAGAAGGAGAAGAAACCATATCAGGTAATCTTTGTATCAAAGCACCATGGCCATCGATCTTACGAACTACCTATGGCGACCATGAAAGATGCAGAACCAATTATTTTGCCACTTATGATAACATGTATTTCACCGGTGATGGTGCATTAAAAAACAAGGATGGCTTCTTCCGTATCACAGGACGTGTGGATGATGTATTGAATGTTAGCGGACATCGTATCGGTACTGCGGAAGTAGAAAATGCCATTAACATGCATGCAGGAGTGGTGGAAAGTGCCGTTGTGGGTTATCCGCATGATATCAAAGGACAAGGCATTTATGCTTATGTGATCTATCAAGGATCACATGCTCAGGATACACATGGCACAGGAGATCTTGTGAGAAAGGATATTTTACAAACCGTTACAAGAATCATAGGTGCAATTGCCAAGCCTGATAAAATTCAGTTTGTAAGTGGTCTACCCAAAACAAGAAGCGGTAAGATCATGCGAAGAATCCTTCGCAAGATAGCAGAGGGTGAGACAGAAAACTTAGGCGATACGTCTACCCTTTTAGACCCAGGTGTTGTTGATGAGATCAAGAACGGAAGATTATAACTTATCTTTATTCGGATGAGACGTACATCCTTTCCGGTCTTAGTTGGCTTGATTTTTTGTTCCTGCTTACAGGCGCAAAACCTTATTCCCTTCATGGAGAAAAACCGATTTGGGTTTCTTCATAAGACCAATGGAAGAACTGTTATAACACCTCAATTTGTATTTGCCAGCGCATTCAAAGACAGTATTGCCGTTGCTGCCATCGGTAATCATATTGTGTCTGCTCAATACGGATTCATCAATGAAAAAGGAAAATGGGTCATCACACCTCAATTCAGTGTAGCAGATCAGTTTGTTGAGGGTAAAGCCAGGGTTCAACAAAATGGTAAATGGGGGTTTATCAACAAAAAAGGCAATTTTGTCATTCAGCCACAATTCATTCTTTGTTATTCTTTTACTGAAGGACTTGCTCCTGCATCACTCAAAAATAATTTATGGGGCTTGATAGACAGCTCAGGAAAATTTGTGTTGCAGCCTGCCTACTATAATATTACCGGTGTTTTTGCAGGTATCGTTTGTACACAACAAAATATGACAGATCATTGGGAGATACAGACGATTAAAAACAAAACGATCATCAAAACTTCTTTCACACGTATGCTTGGTTTCACCGATAGTTTATCCGCTGCTCGGGATACCAGTAACAAATGGGGATTTGTAAACATGAGCGGACAATGGGTGATACCTCCTACATACACCAACGCTGGATCATTCAGTGAAGGTCTCGCTGCTGTTCAACAAGATTATAAAAGCTGGGGATTTATCAACAAAAAAGGTGAATGGATCATACAACCGGCTTTTGATCGTATTGGCAGTTTTAAAAATGGACTCGCCATGATGGAAATGGGAAATGATATAGTTTACATCAATACTGAAGGAGTCATCCTGTATCGCTTTCAAAGGGGATATTAAACATCAACCTTTCATGATATTCAAATTTTTCCCATCCCATCCAGGAAACAATCCTTTTGTTTGTTTCAATTGCAAGTGCACTCTAGCTACATCACTGAATACCGCTCTAAAATCTGTTGATACCGGAAGATCTCGACCATCTTCCAAATCGGATTTGGCTAGTGATTTGATTTGATGATACACTTTACCTCCTGCAACATCATTTCCTAATACAAATAAACAACTGGCTCTTCCATGATCTGTTCCACCTGTTCCGTTTTGATGAGCAGTTCTGCCAAATTCTGTCATTGTCATCACAGTAACATCATCCTGATAACTTCCCATGTCTTTCCAGAAAGCGGCTATGCTATCGCTGAAATCCCGAAGGTTACGCGCAAATGCACCATTTACAGTTCCTTGATTGAAATGTGTATCCCACCCACCACTTTCTGCAAAAGCCACTTCCATACCCACATCCATTTTGATCAGTGTTGCAATTTGCTTCAAGGAATTACCTAACGGTGAGTTGGGGTACACTGCTCCATTGGCAGGCTGATAATTTCTGATGTCTGTCGACTTCAAAATCCGCATTGCTTCAAAACTTTCTTTTCCTGTTTTATTCAACAGTTCATTGCTTGTTTGATCATACAAAGACTCAAATGATTTAGACGCCATATTACCCGCCATCGGATTTCCCTGCATTTGTATCGCAAAATCCTGAAGGTTACTGATCGCTAATGCTTCTCTATCGCCATACAAACTGCGCGGCAATGCATTTGTGATGCTTACAGCGCTGAAAGGTGTTGCCTCATGTCCTGTTAAACCCATCGCTCTATTCAGCCAACCGCTCGTTGTGCCCTTATTAAAAGGTGTTCCACTCTCCATGAAATCCTGTGCATCAAAATGACTGCGGGTATTATTCGGACTGCCCACGCCATGCACTACTGCCATTCTACCTTCCGTAAAAAAAGATGACAAACTTTGGAGTGATGGATGCAACGCAAATTGTCCATCCAGATCCATCATACTCCCTTGTGTTTGTGCCGGACTCATATACAAAGTCGGACGAAGTGTTTTAAGATTAGGATCAGCAAACGGACTCACCGCCATCAATCCATCCATGGCTCCACGTTGAAAGATGCACACCAATACTTTGTTTCTTTTATAAGGTGGAATGATTTTACTACTCTCTGCCGCACGTGCAATAAAATTGGGAACTCCACCAAACCCTGCTGCAAACAAGGCCATTGCACCTGATCTCATAAATGCCCTACGATGAATCATTTGTTTAATTTTTTGAGTTGTAATTTTTTTGACTATAAGCTTCAGGCCTCAAGCTACAAGTATGAATTTGAAGAACTGTTCATTTCACTTTTCACCTTTCACTTTTGACTTTTCACTTCTTTACTTCCGCTGAAATTCCGGCGAGCCAATAATTATTCCCACCACCTGTGCCATACTTGTTACTTCCTTCTTGACATCTTCCTTGTCTCTTGTCACTTGCATTCTCGTTTCTTCCTCTATTTCTTCTTCCATATTATTATCCTTTGCCTTATTGACTGCAACAGCTATTTTCTGTTCCACATTCGCATCACGTACCATAGCTGTTAATCGTTTAATATTTTCTTCATTATCTCTCTCCGGTAACAATATCTTACTGAATGCACGTAAAGCTTCATCAGCACTTTCAGGTTCATGGTTATTATTGAGTGCCAAGAGATTGATACGAACGCCTGGAATTTTTTGTGTCGCTAATGCCAATCCAAAATTCATGCGATTCAGCAATGCACCGCTATTGATCCAAAAATTAGCGCGATCAGGAAATCCGGTAGGTGCCTGGTAGTAATAAATTCTTTGTCCCATTTTACTGCACCAGTTAAATATCTGAAATGGTTGCATCACTTGCGCCTTGGTTGCCCTGAGTGCACTGATGGCAAACTCAAAAGGAGATTTGATTTTTTCACGCAAAGCTTTCTTTGACCAAAAATCAGGGTGATTGACCATGGCAATGATCATTGCTTTGATATTACCCTCTGTTTGCTGATAAGTATTTGTAAGCGTTTTGATCAATGCTTGAGAAGGCTCATCCGAAACAAAACGTATCGCTATTTTTGTGGAAATAAATTTTGCAGTGGATGTTTGTGATGCTAATGTACTCAATACTGCAACGCCTTCTTCATAACCATCTTTGCCATTGTATTTTTTTCCCAGAATGATCTTTTCGCCTTCATCATGTTTATCACCTCGAAATAAAAAGTCTCCTTCGATCATCAGTCCTCTTCTTTTCAGTTGTTCTTCACTAAAATTTTCAATCAATCTGATCGCCGGACCTTTTTTATTCATCGGTCTTACACTCCAACCTGTCAATGCTCGGGCCACTTCAGTAACATCTTTTTGGGTATAACCTCCATCCACACCCATGGTATGTAATTCCATGACTTCGCGCGCATAGTTTTCATTCAATCCTTGTGATCTTCTTGCCGCTACAGCCTGCTGTAACAAAGCATTTCCTGGCTTAGTTGTATCATTCAATCTGCCTTCAGCTCTTTCTCTGGCAGCACGCAGCATGGCATTGTTTTGTTGTCTGCGTGCACGTTCATTATCATTACTCACACTTAAAGCATTATCTAAATATTCAAGCATGGCAGGGTGCTTGGCTGTTGCCAATAGCATATCCCTGAAGTTTCCTAGTACATGAGGGCGGATAGCATCTCGTTCATAGGTCATCACATATTGTTGTGATTGCCCTTTTGTCAATGAAACATTGAAATGATTGAACCAGAAATCTGTCAATACTTCCTTTAATTGATTATGACTATATACAGCACGGAGAATTTTCTGATTTACCAATTGGCGATGCAGTTCCTGTACAGGTTTCACACCGGATGCCTGCATTACTCTAGCCAACTCTTGCCTGTATTTTTCACGATCTGTATCACGAAGGGAATCATTCCGAATGATCTTTTCCTGAATTCCCAATAGTATGATCTGTCCAGGAGTCAGGTATTGGTTCACAATCGTTTCATTGCTCATTTTCAAAGCATCAAAAGTAGTCAGACGCTTATCCAATTCTGTATCAGGCAATGATGCTTCCAATTGTTGTTCCAACCATTTCTCCAATCCCATTTTCACCACTTCTTGAATTTGTCCGGGTTGTATACCAAAACTGAAACGATTTAATAAATGTGCTGCAGCCTGTTCTTTCGTAAGACCTGCTTGCTGATAAGGCATTCGAATAGAAGAGGAACCTTTATCAGCAACAATGAAAGCTGTGGATGCTATGAATAAAAGGATTGCTATTGAGCGTTTCAGCCACATGGTTTTTCTTTTGCTTTTGGACGAATCAATAGATCAATAGTTTAACCTCTTTAGAAGAAAAATTGCCACTGAGAACACTGAGGAATACAGAAATCTTTCTCTGTGCCCTTCAGTGTCTTCAGTGGCAATAAAATATACTTTTAAAGCTAGCTACTCCGTTTTCTTCATAGCCACTCTGTATAATATCAGTCCCATCAAAGCAAAGAACAGAGTACCCAATAAGAAGTATCCATTTTCAGATAACAATTCTACAAGTCCGTGTTCCATACTGATATTCCGCAAGAACTGTTCTCCTCCGGAGGTTCCTGTAATAAATGCAATGACTACGCCTGCTACGGCACCACCTGCTACAAGTCCTGTAGCGAACAAGCTTCCTTTACTGAGTTCTTCCTCTTCAGCGCTTACTTCTTTTTTATCTTTTTTCTGACGACTCTCTACCAATCCACGTATGGCACCACCAATGAATATCGGTAATGTTGTAGCCAAAGGCAGATACACACCAATAGCAAAGCTGAGTGATTTGATACCACAAAGTTCCATCACGACAGCCAAGAACATACCAACGATTACATATTGCCAATCCAAATTCTGAGAAAGAATTCCTTTGATCAGCGTGGCCATCAAAGTAGCTTGAGGTGCTGGATATTTTTCAGTGCCAATAGCATGTTGCACACCTTGTTGTACCATTTCAGTAGTAGGCTTATCAAGAAACTTCACTGTGATACCAATCACAATGGAAGAAACGATCGCACCGACAAACAAAGCGATCTGTTGATTACGTGGTGTGGCACCTACAATATAACCACTCTTCAGATCCTGAGAAGTAGCACCTGCATTAGCAGCAGCGATACAGATCATACCCCCTACAACTAATACAAGCGGTTCGTATGCTTGTCCGGACCATCCCAAACTCAGGAAGATCAAACTGGTTCCCATCACCGTAGCAATGGTCATACCACTGATCGGATTGTTGGAAGAACCGATCAATCCAACAATACGCGATGATACCGTTACGAATAAAGCACCAAATAATACCACCAGAATGCCGATCAGGATTTTCTGAAGAAATCCATCCCCAGGCAAACTTGGAATGATGGAAATAATAGCGATCAAAGCCAAACTACCAAGTCCTACTACTTTCAAGCTAAGATCTTTATCTGTTCTGGATACTGAACTCTCTGTAGCTGAAGATCCCCCACGCAAAGAAGCCATACTTCCTTTCACAGATTTTACAATAGTTGGAATGGTTTTCACCAATGTAATGATACCACCGGCTGCAACTGTTCCCGCACCTACCTGACGAACATATGCGTAATAGATCGCAGCAGAATAATCATTGAAAGTATGTGTTACAGGATCCCATCCTCCTTTGCCCCCTGCATTAGCGATATCAGACAGGTAACCCAATTTCACCAATTGAATAGCAATTACATCAGGCGGTACAAGCGTTGATAACAAAGGAATGAAAACCATCCAGCTTAATACACTACCTGCTACCAGCACACCTGCGATCTTTGGACCAATGATATAACCCACACCTAAATATTCAGGCGTGATTTCGCCACTGACTTTTGCAGAAGGAAAAAATTTATTGATCTGTTTCGTTGCATAAAAAGGTGTTTCAGCAATCACATGCATGACTTTTTGAAAGATGGCATACACAAATGCAACACCCAAACCCCAGAAAGCAGTTTTAGCAAAATCACCACCACGCTCACCGGCTTTTAAAACATCACCACAAGCAGTTCCTTCAGGATAAGGTAGATTATCATGCTCGTTTACAATTAGTGCTTTACGCAAAGGCACCATCAAAAGCGTACCTAGCAATCCACCTACAATGGCTAATATCAGAATGGTGAGATAATTAAAGTATTCTGCGCTACTGGGTGAAGAAAGAAAAAGAAAACCCGGCAAGGTAAACGCCACTCCGGCAGCAATACTTTCTCCGGCAGATCCTGTTGTTTGAATGATATTATTCTCAAGGATGGTGGTCTTCAAAAATTTTCTTCCCAGCGTAATTGCGATCACCGCAATGGGAATAGATGCGGACACTGTAAGACCTGCCTTTAAAGCGAGATATACAGTAGCAGCACCGAAGATGACACCAAAAAGACTACCCACGAGAATCGATTTTACCGTGAGTTCTTTCATGTTTGTTTCAGGAGAAACAAAGGGCTTGAAT
>JBDKEH010000098.1:0-3067 GCA_039795345.1 Bacteroidota bacterium | reverse complement strand
TGGAGGGGTATGATTCAGGATATCATGCCCGGAACGGAAGAGTTATTGCAAAAGGAAATGGTTTCCGGATATATCGGCTTTGACCCTACTTCAGATAGTTTACATATTGGTAGTTTGGTGCCTATTTTGTTGTTGGTTCACTTACAGCGTGCCGGACATAAACCCATGGCACTTGTTGGTGGTGCTACAGGTATGGTAGGCGACCCTACCGGAAAAAGTGAAGAGAGAAATTTATTGAGTGAAGAAGTATTGCTCCATAACCAAGAGGGCGTTCGCAAGCAATTAGAAAAATTCCTTGATTTTGATCCCGCGAAACCCAATGCAGCAGTCATGCTCAACAACTATGACTGGTTCAAGGATATCAGCTTCCTGAGTTTCATCCGTGATGCAGGTAAACATATCACTGTTAACTACATGATGGCAAAAGACAGTGTAAAGAAAAGATTAGAGGGTGAAACAGGTATGAGTTTTACAGAGTTTACCTATCAATTGATCCAAGGTTATGATTTCTATTGGTTGTACCAGAACAAAGGCTGTAAACTTCAAATGGGTGGCAGCGATCAGTGGGGAAATATCACTACCGGTACAGAACTCATTCGCAGAAAAGCAGGCGGTGAAGCATTCGCGTTTACTTGTCCATTGATCAAAAAATCTGACGGCGGCAAATTTGGTAAAACTGAAAAAGGTAATGTATGGTTGGATGCGAAAAAAACATCTCCTTACCAGTTCTACCAGTTCTGGTTAAATGCCAGTGATGATGACGCTAAAACATGGATCAAAATATTCACCCTTTTACCGGTTGCTGAGATCGATGCACTCATCACTACACATGATGCAGCACCTCATCAACGCGCACTTCAGAAAAAGTTAGCTGAAGAGCTCACTTGTTTTGTTCATAGCCGAGCTGATTATGATTTTGCTGTCAAAGCTTCTGAGATTCTTTTTGGCAATGCCACTACTGAAGTTTTACAAAGTTTGAGTGAAGATCAATTGTTACAAGTAATGGAGGGTGTTCCTACTGTGGAAATCAGTAAAGCACAGTTGGATGCAGGTTATGATCTTGTAAGTTTCCTTGCTGAAACCAATATCTTTCCTAGCAAAGGAGAAGCCCGTAAAATGTGGCAATCAGGAGGTGTTGGCTTGAACAAAGAAAAAATATCAACAGAGAAAACAGCCCTCACAAATTCAGACTTATTGCAGAATAAATATTTGTTGATTCAAAAAGGTAAAAAGAATTACTTTTTGGTGAAGGTGGTGTAATACAATAGAACAGATGATCATGACAACCATGATCATCTGTTCCATCATTTGATCATTTTTATCTTCTCCCACATTTGCTCTGCTACCAATTTGTTACCGGCATCATTCAAATGCACGCGATCATAAGTGAGAATTTTTGAATCCTGGTTATTGGGATTATTGGCTTTACTGTAATTCAAAAAAGCAGTACGTAAATCAACAAGTGGCAAGTTATTGTCAGTTGCATATTTCCTGATCCAATTACTGTAATGATTCAATTCTCCATCTTGAGGGTTACTCCCATCATATCTTTCTCCGATCACAGCAGGCGTACAAAGAATCACTTGAATACCAGCCATCTTCATTTTATCGACAATAGCTTGGTAAAATTTTCCAAACTTATCATAATCAGTTCCAGTCCCCATCATACTCTTATGCCAGATATCATTCACCCCAATATAAATCACTACGATCTGAGGTTGTAATTTCAACACATCTTCTTCCATCCGTAAAAACAAATCATATACTTTATTGCCACCAATACCTTTACCAATGAGTTCATACTGGGTAGATTTATCTGCATTACGCATCATATCTTCCATCACACGAACATATCCATTCGGCTTAACACCTAACTCAGTAATAGAATCACCAAAAAAAATGATCTTCTTTTTCCGATCAGAACGATAGGCCGACAATACAAACATTGCGACAATGAATAGGGTGAAGAGGATGAGTTTGTTCATGGGTTGGGTGCTAGGTACTGGGTTATGGGTTATGGGTTATGGGTTATCGGGATATCGGGTAATTGGGTAATTGGGTATCAACTTATTTTTTTGCTTTTACATGAAGGTTTCCATTTGCCATGACCTATAAGCTATACACCATCGACCATGGACCATGGACTAATAAACATCCGTCATCACAGGTGTAGTACTGGCTCCCATTTGCTCTACGAATGTCCTTTCTTCTACGAGGTAGCCGTTTCCTTTGGCGCAGAAATGCACTTTTAGATTTTCAATGGTGATGGGATTACCCTCGGGAATATCAGCCATATTACTGTGACGAATATCATGTCCGTCAACAATGATCACAGGTCCGCTACCGATGGCTTCCATTCGATTTCCTTGTGTGATCAACATTCCGGTATCTTCTCCCAATCCTATTCCAATACAGGATGGATTCGCTGCAACTGCCTGTGCCAATCTTGCGAAACGTCCACGTTTTTCAAAATGAGAATCGAAGATCACATTATCCATAAAAGCTAGTCCTGTTGTGATCTTTACTTCTCCTTTCAAATGAGCACGGGTAGCGTTGCCCTCATAGATCATGGTATTACTCATCGCCATGGCACCTGCGGAAGTTCCTGCAATAACAAAACTTTCTGACTGATATCTTTCATGAATGGTCTTTAAAAAAACAGTACCTCCAAAGATAGCAGAGAGTCTGAGTTGATTACCGCCACTGAACATCACACCTGCACATTTACGGATACGTTCAACATAATCAGCACGCATAGCATCTTCTCGATTACGGATATGCAATAATCCAATATCTGTGCAACCAATTTTCCCAAAAGCATTCAGGTAATTCTCTCCTACTTCATAGGGAATAGTAGATGCAGTGGTGATGACTTCTATACGAGAATGAATGCCTCCTATTTCTTCTACAATACGTCGTAGAATACCCAATTCAAAAAAATTGAGGTTATTACGATGAAACTCTCCTTTCTCAAGATCGGTTCCTTTGTCTTCAGCTCCGCCAATAGCGATCAGTTTACCTTTTGGAATACGCATTCAGTAGAAATTCTTTCCAAACAAAAATAAGT
>JBDKEH010000071.1:0-21409 GCA_039795345.1 Bacteroidota bacterium | reverse complement strand
ATCACCAACGGAAATATCAATGTAATCACCCTGGAAGCAGAACCTACAGCCTCATCATTGGCTGAAGTAACCGTTTCCGGCAGACGTGCTACAGCAAGAGCAGCCAGTATTGAAACACCCTTGAGCGTTCAGCGCATGACTACGGAAGAGATCAAAAGAAATCCGGGCGGAAATTTTGATATCAGTAAAGTCGTACAATCGCTTCCCGGCGTAGGTGGAGGTGTCGGTGGCGGTGGTTTTCGCAATGATATCATCATTCGTGGTGGCGCCCCTAATGAAAATGTGTATTATCTGGATGGCATTGAAATACCTGTCATCAATCACTTCGGTACACAAGGCAGTGGCGGTGGTCCACAAGGAATCCTGAATGCTAATTTTATTGAAGAAGTAAAACTCAGTTCCAGTGCTTTTGATGCACGTTACGATAATGCATTGAGTAGCGTATTACAATTCAAACAAAAATCCGGCAACGATAAAAGAACACAGGGTAATGTGATCTTGAGTGCCACTGAACTTGCATTGACTTTGGATGGTCCGTTAGATAAAAAGACAACCTATCTCGCTTCTGTCCGAAGAAGTTATTTACAATTATTGTTTCAGGCGATTGATCTTCCGATCAGACCGAACTATTGGGATTTTCAATTTAAAACAACCACTAAGATCAATCCAACTACTACTTTAAGTTTTCTGGGATTGGGTGCTATTGATGAATTCAAATTTGCGGCGCCTAAAACTGCAACACCGGAAAAATTGTATGTGATCAATAGTAATCCGATCATTAATCAATGGAATTATACGATTGGCGCCAGTTTGAGAAAATTGACCAAAAAAGGTTTTTGGAATTTGGCATTGAGCCGAAATACATTGAACAACAATGTTGAGAAATTTGAAGACAATGAAAAACCTTCTCCGGCAACACAAACATTGTTGACAGATAGCCGCGAAACAGAAAACAAACTTCGCTTTGATATGACCACCAATACTTCCAACGGTTGGAAGATCAGTTATGGTGCTATGGCGCAGTATGTAGATTTCAATAATGACTTCAATAACCTTTTCAGAAAAGAATTGCGTGATCAGAATGGTAACATCATTCAGCCGGAAGTAAGAATTGTTGCCAATAGCAATACAGATTTTATTAAGTACGGGGCTTTTATTCAGGGAAGCAAAAAAATATTTGCAGATAAAGTGGCAATCAGTGGCGGTGTTAGAATGGATGCCAATAATTTGAATACCAGTGAATCTAATCCATTGCAACAATTATCGCCACGTGTTGCAGTGAGTTATGCAGTTGCGCGTCAGTGGAACATCAATGCCAGTGTTGGTCGCTATTATAAACTTCCTTCTTATACACAATTGGCGTTTAGAAATGGAGGTGTCAATAATCCCGGTAACTATATTCAGAGTACACATTATGTTGCAGGTGTGGAATACATTCCCAGCAGTACTTTTCGTTTAACAGTAGAAGGGTTTTATAAAAACTACAGCGACTATCCTGTAAGTGTTCTGGATGGAATCAGTTTGGCGAATAAAGGAACAGAGTTTGGAAGTATTGGCAACGAAGCGGTAACTCAATCCGGTAAAGGAAGGGCTTATGGTATGGAAGTATTCATGCAGAAAAAGCTCACCAAACGTTTCTTTGGTATCCTTAGTTATACATTGTACAAATCAGAGTTTACCAATTTGAATGGCGTGTACTTGCCTGCGGCATGGGATAATGGACAAATTCTAAGTGTCACTGCAGGATATAAATTACCGCGTAACTGGGAGTTAGGTATCAAGTTCCGTTACCAGGGTGCTGCACCGTTGACACCTTTTGATCTGGTAGCTTCACAGTTGAATTATTTGAGTGTTGGAACCGGTATTCTAGATTATACACGCTTCAATGCAAATCGTTTACCTGCATTTCATTCTAGCGACATTCGTATCGATAAAAAATGGAACTATCGTAAAACAACGCTCAATGTATTCATTGATGTAACTAACTGGTATGGCTCAAAGATCAGCGGTATCCCTCAATACACTTTTCAAAGAAATGCGGATAATACAGCCTTCTTAACTACCAATGGACAACCCATCGCAACCAATGGTAGTAATGCTATTCCGTTGATTCTTTCTAATGCAGAAGTGCAGATCACACCGACTTTTGGTTTGATTGTTGAGTTTTAGCAACATCTAATCAACGCGTTCGCAAAAAAAGCATATGAATGATGATCTGTTATGTCATTGAAGAAACTAAACCATTGATGTAACAGATCATCATTTACGATATATTTTAAGAACCAATTGTCCCTATAAATCTTGCTTTCGAGTATTGTTCGATGAAAACTTGAGTGTCTTAGATCTTAATGCATGTGCGTTTAAAATAGAGGCTTCAAACCTAATAAGTATATGCTCATTTGGTTTTGATCAACTGTAAAGATTGTTGTCCTTTTTTATGGATTATGGTCACTACATAATTACCGGGAACATAATGGTGTCCGAATCGAATAACAGACTCATTGGGTTGTATGTTTTCTATTTCTTGTCCGGTGATCGTATGAATTCTAATTTTTAAAATCTCAGAGACAGGTATGTTAAAGACCAGAGAAAAATAATGAGCAGATGGATTGGGGTATACTTGCTGAATCGCAACGGTTCTGCTTTGAATCACCTTCTTACCAAAAGGTAATTTGAAATCAAGGCGTCTTGGT
This sequence comes from Bacteroidota bacterium, assembly GCA_039795345.1. Lineage (GTDB taxonomy): Bacteria > Bacteroidota > Bacteroidia > Chitinophagales > Chitinophagaceae > Sediminibacterium. The sequence continues at coordinate 18,716 of JBDKEH010000071.1, read as the reverse complement.
AGAAACTCAATTTTAAAATTTGAGGATTCGCTTATTTGTCCATTTATGAACTGCTTTACCCAAATTTTTTTGACTTGGTTGGTAAAGGGTTCAAAGTTTTTGATGGTATCTGTTGTGCCAGCATCTTTGAATAACAATATTTCAGCATTAGGTAAACCTGAGATCTGGTCTAATAATATTTGTTTTGTAACAATGAGATCGTATGTAAAAGACGTGTCTCTTGTAACCGGTGGTGGCGGAATAATAGTAACCGAAACAGTTCTTGAAAATGAGCATCCGTAATTATTTTCTGCTAAAAGTGTGACTTTGGCGATACCTGCTTTTTGAGCAACAGGTATATTTCTTTCGTTCATTTTCAAAAGATCGTCTTTAACAACCCATTTGATAGAAGTCGGTTGATTAACAAATACGATGGAGTCGCCCATTGTTATTTTCGTATTGATCTTTTGACTTACTTCTTTTAGTAGTTCTTGTGTTTTCTGAGTCAATTGGGAGCTGTCAATGATTACTGTATTTGTTTGCAGCTCTACTCCGTTTTTAAGAAGAATCCTTGCTCTATATGAACCGGGTGTTTTCACCTCTTGAACTAGCGCTTTATCTGTCAGGAGCTCCTTTTGAACAATTCGATGATTGTGTTGATCGGTGATGAAAAGGCCGTTTTCATTACTGATGAAAAGATACTTTGGATAGTTCAGAAGAAGAGAATCAGCAGTATCAACTCCATTTCCGGCTATGGTTATTCCATAGTCGTTTTCTTTTGGCCATAATTGAATGCGATGATTGCAGAAGTCAGCGATATAGATATCGCCAGCATCATTTACAAAAACGCCTTTTGGATCTCTTAATTGATCATTCCTATTTCCTCTTCCATTTCCTCCTGCTACAGTTATGCCAAAATCAGTATCTTTCTTCCACAGTTGAATTCTGTCATTACCGGCATCTGCTATGAAAATATTTTCATCTTCATCTACAAAAATGCCGCTTGGATTCTTTAACTGATTGTGATGACTACCTAATCCATTTCCTCCCGCTACTGTAATTCCATTTTTACTACCGGGCTCCCATTTTTGAATGCGTTGATTGTAAGTATCAGCTACATATATATTACCGGTTTTTTCATGAACAAAAACAGCAGATGGGCTTTTTAATTGTTTGGCACTCGAGCCCCTGCCATTTCCTCCGGCAACAGTGATTAAAGATTTTGTTTTGCTGTCAAATAATACAATGCGATTATTTTCCTGATCAGCTATGTACAGTTGCCCTTTTGAATCAATAAAAACATCAGATGGATAATTTAGCTCCGGATCACTCCAATTGTCATTAGTATTACCGATCAATGTGGAAGCTTTTGTACCCTTTAATTCCCAGGTTTGTATCCTATGATTAAAAAGATCGGCAATGTATAGTTGATCTTTATGAACTACCGCAGATGAAGGAAATCTAAAATGAGCATCATCGCTACCTTCACCATTCTTTCCACCAAAAAGAAGCTGTTTTCCTTCCATTGAACGACCTACTAGAATACTGTCATTCTTCAACCAGCGTATCTCTCGAATCAAATGCTTGTTGATATTGCTGATTATCAGGTCAATAGATTCACAAGTGTTTTCTCTAGCATGAAGTTTTGGAGCAAAGATCCCTTTATCTGTAGGTTGACTCCACAATGCGCAACAAGAGAAAAACATCAGTATGCATAGCGCGCATATACGAATAGATCGGATTTCCGAACTGTTTTTCAGAGAATACTTGGACACGGTGCAAAACTGCCCATATCATACTACAAACTATTGTAAGATTCGTGCATTCGCTATAAGATAATCGGCATATCTTTTGACTGTTGAATAGTCAGCTTGCAGAAATATTTAAAAAAAATTAAAATAGAAGTTGAAAATTATGACATTAAAATCGTCATACAAAAGTCAAATCCCGCATAAACACTTCATTACAAACGATTGCAATTTAAAATTTGATTAATCCCTATGTTCAGGGATTTTAATGTAACGAATTCGGGTGCATATTTGTAAGAAGTTGTTTTTTAATCAAACGGCTCATTAAATAAAATAGTTGTAACATAATTGCAACAAAGCATATGAGAAAAATTGGAATCATCGAGGATGATAATAACTTACGCAATAGTATAGAGGCATTCATAGAAATTGATGATGAATTGGAACTCACTTTCTCATTCACCAGTGTTGAAAAATGGCAAGCCGAGTATACTGCTGTAAAGGCACCCCCTTCTTTATTATTCATTGACATTGGTCTTCCTGGTTTATCAGGATTGAATGCGATCTCGCTATTTAAAAAGGTTTATTCTGAAGTAAAGATCATTGTCATTACCGGAGACAATTCACCCAGTGCAATATGGACCGCTATTTCGAATGGCGCTGACGGTTATATAGTAAAGCCATTTTCTTTAAAGGAATTGAAAGAGCAGATCAATGTCGTATGTTCAGGAGGAGCGGTTCTATCCCCTCAGGTTGCAAACACCGTATTGGAACAGATCAGAAACAGATCCGGCATTATTAATGAAGAGTTAAAGATCCTTACAAAAAGAGAACGTGAAGTTGTTGATGAACTTACAAAGGGACTTACTTATAAAGAAATCTCTCAGATTCTTAATATATCTCCCTCTACAGTAAACGATCATCTCAAAAGTATTTATCAAAAAATGTCTGTGAATTCCAAAGCGGAATTGATCGCCAAAATTTTGACTAATTAATCATCCCGTTATTCAATAGCTCAATGAATACCTTACAACTCTCCGATTGTCTGATACTTATCACCGATGATGATGTGATCAATCGTGTTGTTTTGAAACACATGTTAAAAGATGTTGGAATAAAACTTGAAGAAGCAACTGACGGTGAAGAATGCTTGGCTGCAATTAAAAATTCGAACGCAAAGCGCGTTATTGTGTTGCTTGACTTGAATATGCCTGTCATGGATGGTTATGACGTAATAAAACAGGTAAAATCGCAACCATCAGATTTTGAGCATATTCGTATACTGGTAGTAAGCGCAAGCCTTTATAGTCATTTTGCCAACTCTGGTCTTAGTGAAAATATCGATGGATACATTGAAAAACCTGTTGATAAAGAGCACTTATTGACTAAAGTATTAGAATGCAGCATTTGATAAAAGATATTGAGACCGATCTCAAACTAATACTTGAGAGCATATCTACTGCTGTTTTGTTTGAATCAGGAAAGCGGGAGATCATTTACGTAAACAAAAATTTTTGCAACCTTTTTTCAATTCCGGTTGAACCTGATTTGATGATAGGAGCTGATTGCAAGAATGCGGCAAAGGAAGCAAAACACTTCTTTAAGAATCCACAATACTTCATGGATTTGGTTGAACAGATACTTGAAGAGGGGTCGCCTATTTACAATCAGGAGTTAGTTTTAGCGGACGGCGCCTCTGTATTCCTCGACTATATTCCGGTAAAAAGAGAGCATGAAACAGAACATGCGCATTTATGGATTTATAAAAATATCCAAGAGATCAATCATTTTGTTCAATCTGCTAATGAACAAAAAAGGCTTTATGAAAACTTATTGAATAATATACCTGCCGATATTGCCATTTTTGATCATCATCATAAATATCTTTTTGTCAATAAAAATGCTATTCAAAATGAGGAAAGAAGATCTTGGATCATAGGGAGAGATGATTTTGAATACTGTGCGAAATTTGATAAGTCTACTGATGGAGCGATTTTACGACGAGATGCATTCAACAGTGCAATAAAAACAAAGGAAACGATCGAATTTGAGGAAACTAACTATGACCCTCAGCAACAACCCATCTACAACTTACGTCGTTTTTTTCCTATAATAAAACCGGATGGAGAAGTTCACCATATCATCGGATATGGAATTAATATTACTAATATTAAACTTCATGAACAGAATCTTTTAGCACGAGAAAAAGAATTTAAAAATCTTATTGATTCTATGGATCAGATGGTTGTATCTGTAGACAATACACTATCTGTACAATATTGTAATCCTAAATGGACAAAAATAACAGGGAGAAAGTTGGCAGATTGTAAAGGGAAAAAAATAAATGATTTTATACAATTAAATAGAGGTTCATTTGAAGATATTCTAATATCATTCATAAAAATTGGCTCACGGCAAAATGCAAATCGACGTGCCTATTTATTTGACTATAATGGCGAAAAAAGAACGGTTAAATATTACATCTCTCATTTTGTAGATAACTTGACCAGATTAGATCGGTTTGCAATATTCATGACTGATATCACGGATCAAATACTAGCAGAGACCAAGCTTAAGAAGATAGCAAAACAAGAAAGAAAGTTAAATGAGCTGAAGTCGAACTTCATGAATATGGTATCTCATGAACTGAGAACCCCACTCTCTGTCATTCTCTCTTCAACTGAATTGATTGAGCTAAAGTTGAATAATGATAACCAGTTTAATTCCTCTTTATCTACTTATACAGAAAGGATTATTGCACAGGTAGATAGAATGAGTCAGTTAATGAATGATTTTTTATTTATTAGCAAGATAGAAGCAGGAAAAATTGGGATTAGACCTGTCATAATCAATCCTAAACACTTTTTAGAAACGGTAATAGATGAATTGTATCATCCGTGGAAAGATGGTCGCAGTATTCTTATGAATATTAAAGGGGAGCCTTTTGATATTCAAGCAGATGAAATGATGTTGAGACATATTGTAGTGAACATCATCAATAATGCATTCAAGTATTCAATGGGTAAACCGGCTCCGCGTGTCAGGCTGATTTTTAAAGCTAAAATTTTTCAATTATTGGTGATTGATGATGGAATAGGCATACATCAAGAAGATTCTAAAAATTTATTCGCACCTTTTGTAAGAGGTTCAAACGTAGGAGATGTAGAAGGAACAGGATTGGGCTTACTTGTTGTAAAATATTTTGTAGAACTCCATAAAGGAACTATTGAAGTTAAAAGTGTTCCCAATAGAGGAACAGCAGTATTGATCAGTTTCCCCATAAAACAATAAATAATGTACAAGATATTAGTAATAGAAGACGAAAAAAATATTCGATACTCAATACAAGAGATTCTTCTTTTTAGTGGGTATGACGTAATGCTGGCAGAGAATGGTTTGGTAGGTTTACAAATACTTAAGCATCAAAAGTTTGATCTTATTTTATGCGATGTGATGATGCCTGAAATGGATGGGTTTGAATTGCTTGCTACACTCAAAAAGGAAGAATCTTTCAATACCCCTTTTATATTTCTAACGGCTAAAGCACAGTATGACGATCTAAGAATGGGTATGAATCTTGGCGCAGATGATTATATTTTCAAACCGTTCAAAAGCAAAGATCTTGTTGCAGCCATTGAAAGTAGAATATCCAAGAAGGATAGACTCGTAGGAGCTTTAATCCATAAATCTCAAGACTTAGAAAAAGCAATTGAGTTGATGGTTGGACACGAGTTCAATACACCAATGAATGGTATTCTCTCTTTTTCAAAAATGATACGTGAAAATGCACAGAAGTGGGATGATAAAGAGCTGGTAAATTTTTGCGATTATCTGGATAAAAGTTCACATCGACTTCATCAAACTTTTCAGAAGGTAAAATTATTACTGGAGTTACAACAAGGAGGTGCACAAGCACACCAACCAGCAGAAAAGAAATTTAATACCGGGGAACTCATTACGCTTATTTCAAAAGAAATTGCTAGTAAGGCTGGAAGAGAAGGTGATCTTGAGATCAAAAGCATTGCTAATATTCAAACTGCAGCTGATGAAGAGCTTTTTTCCATTCTACTTTCAGAGATTATTGAAAACGCCTTTAAGTTCAGTGAGCCGGGCGCTAAGGTAACTGTTCAAGCAGAACAAAAAGAAGATGCTTATTGCATATGTATTACCGATTCAGGTAAAAAAATCAAAGCGGAAGAATTGAATAGATATGAGTCTTTCAAACAATTTAATCGGAATCAATATGAGCAGCAAGGTTTAGGGGTAGGACTTGCTATTGCCAAGTCGATCATTGGGTTGTATAACGGAGAATTGATTTTTACGGATAATAAGCCTACGGGTATCTGTGTAACCATAACACTAAAATTATGATCAACACAACAAATGAAGTGCGATCTAAAATTTTGATCGTGGAAGATAACAAGTCGCTCAGAGAAACAGTTTCAGAGGCTTTATCGATCAGTCATAATGTGAAAGCTGTCGATAACGGTATTTTAGCACTTGACTATCTGAAAACAACGATTCCTGATCTTATTTTATTGGACGTGATGTTGCCATTTCCTATTGATGGGTTCTCCATACTGCGTATCCTTAAAAACGATACCAGACTATCGTCGATACCTGTTATCTTAATGTCGGCCTTAAATTCTGATGAGAAAATTACGACCGGACTTGAAATGGGAGCGAATGATTATATCGTAAAGCCATTTCGTATGCAAGAGATGTCTTTAAAGATTCGTAATCTGATCACTATTAAGAATTCTATCGTCAATAAAATGGAGAAAGAAATTGTTCTTAAGATGCCTTTTCAAAATCAGGAAGGTTTTGAAAATATTTTTAAGCAACGATTCGAATCTATTGTTGAAAAAATCAGTGATGAATCGTCAATGTCAATCCAAGATATTGCAGAGGAAATGTCTATGAGTATTTCTACCCTCGAAAGATGGGTAAAGAAAATGTATCAAGTAACTCCTAAGAAGTACATCTTGAATCATAAGTTATTCAAAGCAGAGATCATGCTACGCCAACAGATGGGCACTGTAAAAGATATTGCTTACCTGCTCGGTTTTAACTCAGTACCATATTTCTGTCTTTGTTTTAAAAAATTATATGGTAAAAGCCCCAAAGCGTATACTTTGGAAAAGATAACCAATAACGGAAAAGGCTTAATGCAGGTACTTTAATGAATTTGTTATACTATTTGCGCAGAAGATGCAATAATAGCGATAGGTGAAGACCTACTTTTACACTGTTACAGTTTTTAAAATATCCTAAGAAGAACCTTAAGTTTGGTCTTAAGCAACATCTTTTTTGCTTACCCCCCAAAAAGGAATGACTCGTAAGAGTTATTCCTTTTTATTTTATTGATAGGGCAATGATATTACGAATATCGATCCGACGTTTTCAATGCTTTCAAAAGAGATCTTGCCATTATGCATTCCCACAAACTTTTCAACCAATGCAAGCCCAACACCAGTACCAATAATATCCTGGGTATTTCTCGCTCGAAAAAACATATTGAATATTTTAGGCTGGTCGGCCTTAGGTATTCCTATGCCATGATCTTTAATATGTAGCTGTAAATCAGAATCGTTGAATATGAATGTGATACTTGGTTCTTTTCTGCCCTCAGAATATTTAAGTGCATTCGATAAAAGATTGTCTAAAATATGCCGGATCTGTGTTTCGTCAACCATCATCTCCTTTGGCTGACCTATGATTTCGATCGAAATTTTTCTACCATCATTCTGTTTTGTAACCTGTCTTTCAATACAATCTTTTGCAACCTTAATAATATCTACCCATTCTTTTTTTATAAAATAGTTGCGCCCTTCGATTTTACCGATATTAAGTATCTCATCAATCAATTGAGACATTCTATCAACTTCGTTATCAATCGTTTTAAGAAACCCGCCGATCTTAATAATATCTGGTTGTGGACTTGATAACAACATTTCAGCTATTTCAGCGCTAGATTTGATGGCTGTCATTGGAGTTCGAAACTCATGTGAAGCCATACTTACGAATTTTGACTTCAGTTCATTTAGTTCTTTTTCTTTTTGATAGGATTCCAATAACTTTCTTTCTGCCTCCATTCTCTCATCAACTACTCTTGTTGAAATAATGATGATTTCTCTATTGTAAAACTCGTCGAAAATGGCTTTGGTGTGGGATTCTAGCCAACGATAGGTTCCATTCAAATGCTGAAATCGATATAAAAGATAATTTTTTTCATTGTTATGCTCATTGTGTGCAAAGCGTAAAATGACCGGCTCTCTTTCATCAGGATGAATAAATTCAAAAGGTTTTGTACCAATTAATTCTTCCTGTAAGTATCCAAGATGTTGATATACAGCAACACTGGCATAAATAGTGGTTCCATCGGTCTCATGCAATGAAAGAATATCTTCGACGTTATTCGATAATAATTCGTATAGATGTTCATTTCTTTTAGCATCCGTTACATCTGTTAATATTCCTGATGTTCCGGTAATAACTTCAAACTCATTAGTAAGTACCGTAATAGAAATTCTGATCCATTTTATGCTAAGATCTTTTGATACCATGGGTACTTCATAGGTACATGAGCCGCCTTGATTATTGATGGCCGTATTGAATAGTTCAGTACAACGTTCTACATGTGCTGGAGCAATAAAATCAAAAATAGATTTTCCGATAGATTCTTCTAATGGGAATCCCATTGTTTTCTCCCAGGCCTGATTAATATAAGTGAAAACTCCTTCAGCTGAAGTACGGATTACAATATCATTGATCGTATCAATAACCTTCTTGAACTCTTCCTGGGAGTCTTTCAACTTTTTTCTTGATTCGATCGTTTCGGTCATATCAATCGAATAAACCGCTATACCGAAAATGGCGTTTGCATTATCAAATAAAGGCCTTGCTCTTACTAAAATCTGGCGGTCACTGATATCAACCAGCCTTTCTGCTTTTGAACCTTTAAAAGCTTCTTGATATGCTTCCAATAATGTTTGAGAAACTGTTAAAGAGTGATAGGGGTATTCAACTTTTTCACCAATGACGGGAACTTTCCCCAGAGCTTCTGTATAGGCATTGACAAAAGATTCATTAAATCCAATAAAGCAATGTGCTGTATCAAGTGCAAATATTCGATCCTCATTGGAATTGATGATCCCTTCCAGATATTTATTCCGGATCAGTATATCTGACAGATTCGTTTCAGCATTTGCAGACAATGGGTGGTGCATCTTATAGGTTGATAAAGATTATTTCCTTCAAAAGGAAAGCCTTTCTTCAACTATAAAATTATTCGATAATCAACAGATATAGTATAACAAATTAGTTAAGATTATGGATCAGAGAGCTACAGACAATTGATACCATTTATTTTTAAACGCCACTTCTGTATTCATAGTAAATACTTCTTCTATAGGAGTTTGTTCTTCTATCTGAATACTTACCCGTATTGTTTCATTCCCCTTTTTAAGCGGATTTGTAACATAAGCTTTCAAAACAATTTTATCTATTGAAGGATGTAAAAGGGTTTCATATAAAAAATGATCCCCAAAAAGCTCTTTAATGGTAGATTGTCCATTTTCATCGTAATACCATACCTGGAAAAAAGTTTTGAAACTTATATTGACCTCGTAGTAGACGGATTTCTTTTTTGGAAATCCTAATATGGCCGAATTCTGTTTTTTTTCCATCAGTTTTAAAAAACTGTTGATCATAGAAGTCGAATTTTATTTAGAATAGGGGATCTTTAAAAATACTTGTGTTCCTTTCCCCAGATCGCTATGAAGCTGAATAGAGCCGTTGTGTAATTCAAGGAACTGCTTAGCAACTACAAGACCTAATCCTGATCCTTGATAGGTAAGTGTATTGGTTGCTCTATAAAACGAGTTAAATACTTTCTCGATCTCATTTTTTGGAATACCAATCCCATTATCTGAAATAATGATCTCTACGAAAGTATCCAGATAGTTTACTTCCAGCTGAGGATCTGCCGACCCTTCTGAATATTTGAAGGCATTAGAAATGATATTTGTAAGCACATGTGTAATGAGCATTTCATCCATCATCACTTCTTGCTCTTCGCCACTGATTTTGATATGAATTCTTCTTCCGTCTGATTGGTTGGAGAAGTAGGTGTGTATCACTCTTTGGATCAATGCAGAAAAATTCGTTTTCCTAAAGTTATAATTGAACTGTTTTGCATCATAACGCCCCATCAATAGAATATTATTCATCAGATCGGTCATCCTATCTATTTCATTTCTGATCAATTCTGCGGATGTGTTGATTCTTGATGCTAACTGAGGATCTGATTTTGTAGCATATAATTCAATCAGCTCAATATTGGAAAAAATTACGGTCAAAGGTGTACGGAACTGGTGTGAGGTCAGAGATACGAAATGCTCTTTCATATCTGATAACTCTTTCTCCTTTTCTTCACTTAGCTTTTTTTCATGGATGTTAATAATACTTCCTGCGATAAATACGCTGGCATCCTCGTCAGATCCATATTTCCTTAATATTAGCTGAACCCAAACAACTTTCAAATCTTTTCTGATGAGTCGAACATCAAGAGAAATGCTTTCTTGTGTTTCATTTTTTACATAACTCAGCGCATTCAATATTGCCTCTCTATCTTCAGCGACAAAGTAGTTGATGATCTTACTTTGCATCGACTCTATAATACGATAATCAGATAGGCTGGTCCAGTATTCATTTAGGAATGTAATATTATTATCCAGGTCTAATCTGAAAACAGCTTCTCCTAATCCATTGATCAAGTTGTTGAATTCGTTACGCTGTTTTTGTAGTTGTTCCTGCTGTAACTTGATCTCTGAAATATCAATATGAGAACCTACCATATAAATCGGTAAACCCTCTTTGTTTCTTTTTACGATACCGGAACTTTGGATCCATACATAATGACCGGCTTTGTGTTGTAACCGAAACTGAACAATGTATTTTTCTTTTTTTCTGGTTAAGTAAAGATTTAACTGTTCTAATACATAATCTTTATCATCAGGATGTAGTCGTAGTTTCCAGTTTTCAAAACTGTGCGCAAACCCATAATGCTCATAGCCGAGCATTTTCATAAAGATCTCTGAAAAATACAGTTTATCAATATCTATATACCACTCCCAAAGACCTTGCTGGGAAGCTTGAACAGATGTGTTAAAACGTTCGATATTTTGCAGATGATCTTGTTCAATGCGGTCACGACTAAGTCTTAATCCAATATTTCTGGCTACAGCAAACAAGACATTCACTTCCTCTTGACTCCACGCCACCTCCGTAGAACAGTTATCATATCCCATCCATCCCCAGAATTCGTTTTGTGAAAAAATAGGAACGAATAAATAAGAGATGATACCCTGTGATTCCATGATCTCCCTGAAAAAAGGGTTGGGAGAATCTTTGACCATACCATACAGGGGTTGGTTCTGGATCAGTTGCTCGTACAATCCGGGAAAAACTTCATAGCTATGACCGCTAAGATCAGGGTTACCTAATTGAACTTCTATGCCTTCATTGCACCACTCATTAATATAATATAAGCGTAAAACGCCTTCACTGTCTTCCTCATTTTTGAAAATGTAACATCTGTCTACACCGGTAGCCGACCCCAATGCTTCCACTACATCATGCAAAGCTTTGTTGTAATCACCACTTTCGAGTAGTATACTGTTCGCTTTTGATATACCGGTTAATAGATTATTCATACACTCGAGTTTATATGCGAATGTATTTTATGTGTATTTAGCGATGTTTCACTCATTCGTCAAGGTGACGATTTTGAAACACTTTTCGATTAAAAGTTGCTGAATTTTATATGAATGGATAGAATCAAACCTTCAACAGTTGTTTTACTAATGTTGTTGTATAGTAACCATTTAGCCCTAATGAAGTGATCGTCTCATACTTTTCAAGTGGAATGAAGCCATCATCGCTTATAAAGTTTTCGCTCAGATAGACGTCTTGCAGGTGACCGATTACCAAAAAAGTTCCATTATGTGGTATTGGTATGATATCAGCTAAGCGTAAACTATATTGTATATGACTTTCTTGTACAAATGGCGCTTCACAATCATCACGCCACAGCATATTTAAACCCACTTCTTCAAATTCATTGATGCTTGCAGCATACTTGGCACTGGTTTGATGAGCTTGCTCAATGATTCCGGGATGAATATGATTCATGGTATATACACCTGTTTCTTCAATGTTTCGAATGGTGTCTGGTGCTGCTGCCTTGGGTCTGTTGATAAAACCGATCAACGCAGGATCAGCGCCGAGATGAACGATATTACTAAAGATCGCCAGATTAGGGATTCCATCTTTACTCTTTGTACCAATCAGGCAAACACTTTTGAATCCACTTAGGCTATTGATAAAATTGGCACGGTAAAATCGGTCCCAAGATTGAATAGACGCTTTCGTAATCGTTATCATGATCTACTTGTATTCTTTTTTACGCAAATGTTCATACATATCGCTCATTACCTCTAGATGCGGTGCGGTTAGAATGGCGATACCTACAAAAAAGAAAAATAAAAATACAGACTCTGTTTTTAGGTAGGTTGCCAGAAAGGTCAAAACACCGATCCCCATGAAAGCAATCAGCGAAAAAGGAATACACTTTTGTAACAAGTGCGTAAAGCTTATATGCCTAGATCCGGAATTTGAAAGATGTTGTCTGATATTCTCAAGCGACTGCAAAGAATGCCAGCATCCAAAGTAAAAAGCAAAAGCCAATGGTAATGGAAGATAGACGATGATTCCCAAGATCAGTATGCTTCTAAAAGCAATTATCATATACTTCTCTAATGATAATCTGTGCGATCTGTACAGCCAAACAAAATTCAAGATCAAAAGAGAGCATGTTATAAGTATGATGAGTGTTGAATAGAGTGGTTTAAAAATCAGCGATAGTAAAACTGTGTTTTCTTTTTCAATGATCGTGAGGATTGATAAAACCTCTTGTGAGTGGGTCAGTAGTAGTACAAGAACGATCAATAATCCATAGTTTGTTTGTAAAATGATTGCTGATCTTTTGTGGATAGAAACCGGTAGCGGTAGATCTGTTTCTCCAAAATGAAAAGCAGATAATACAATAAAAAGCAACAATGCAAATGATGGAAAAAAGTACCAACAAATGCCAAATAAAACCATCCTCGATAAATATGTTAGATAAAACTGTGTACTTGAAAATGGGCGATCGCGAAGGCTGCTATTTTGTTTGGCAACTATATGGTCCAAGGCTCCATGTGGTATTCCGGCTATTAAAATGGTAGCACCAAAAATGATCCATTGAATGGTTTCCGGTATCGGCATGATATAATTATTCCATACTACAAGTAGAACCCCTACAGAGAGTAAAACCCTGCTCATGGTTGCGTTGCCGGTATATTGTTGTAAGGAGCTGACTTCCATAAATCAGGGATCGTTAGTAGAAATGATTTTTTGGGTAGTTGGGTAAACAAAGCGGCCTCTTGCCAAAGATTTGTATCCTCATCTAAAAATTGGAGTACACGATTGAATGGAACCTTTTCAAATAAGGTTTCTAATATAAAAAGTGCTTCTGCAGGTTGTTTTTGAATGATCTGCAATAGTAAACGATCATAAAAGTGGAAACGATTTTTCTCAAAATGAAAAATCGGTTTACCGGTTAAAACCTGATCAGCGAGTTGTTGACTGTCTTTTAAAATTCTATTGAATGCATACCCTGTTGTTGATTTTACCATACCGGCAGCAGTTCCAATAGCAATAACTTCTTCATTTGTAAATCTTTTAAAACCAAAGTCGGTCATTGGTATGATCGCTTGCTCGTATTTCGTTATTCGGAATGAAGTGTTGAAATTTTTCTCTACGAAATCTTTAAGCGTAGTTTCAAAATATTGTTGATCGAATGGTTGATCAGTAAAACTGGTAAACTCTATTAATGCTGTATTTCCTGAGAATGGAAGTGTATAAATAAAACTGACACCCTGATGCTGCGCTGTTCTGAAATCCATGAGCGTAGCTGCTTTTTCATTGAAAACTTCTTTTTCTGTTTCAATCTGCCAACCATAAAATTGTTGTTGCAAATAAACACGAGATTGTTCTGCCACCATTTTATGATCCCAAGAACTGGAAAAAACATGTTGAGCAAAATAGCGGTGTTTATTTGTACTCACATAAAAACCCTGCGCCTCCTTTTTTGTAAATAATACCTGCTCCTCTAAATATTGAATCTGTGGATTTTGTTTGATCAATGAAAAATGAAAATCAAAAAAATCAACACTATTGATATGTCCGTAAATATAGGGGGCTATGGATTTTGTTTGGAATATAGATCTTGTACCAATCGACAATTGATCCCATTGTTTACTGATCAAGTGTTGGTAAGGATGCAAACCCGGTTTAAACCAGAAACACCATGTCTTAGATTGTTGAATAGATTTTCCATCATCCAATAGAAGAATACGCTGACCGCTGTACATGGGATGATGAAGTAATGCTCTCATCATTTGCATTCCAGCACAACCTGCGCCAATAATAATGATATCGTATTCTTTCGTAGACATAGTAAAACGGGTTGCAGTAATTGACTGCAACCCGTTGATCAATCTATTGATTAAGCTTTTTCTTCGCTTCTGCTAAGTGCATAGATCACAAGACCAAATCCGATCTTGTTGATGGCATCTGCAATATTGTAAACGATATCCATAGAAGCTTGAGCAGCTTTTGGATCTGTTACTAATTGCATACCGAATAAACCACCTTGGGTACCCAGTATGTAACCTAAAGGATAAATAGCCCATCCTACCAGTACAAACCATGCCAATACTTTGTTGGCTTTTGCAACAGCAGGACCTGCACTACCGGCAAGTTTAGCTACATCTCCAAACCAGATCAAATAAACAATGTAGAAATAAGCAACACCGCTGATGGCGCCCCATACCCAGCTTTGGGTTTCAGTACCATAGATGGCTTCACCGATGTAACCGGTAACCAACATAACCAGTGATGCAAAAATGAGTTTCCATAACAAGCCTTGTGTTGCACCTACTTTTTTGGTGATCAGATAAAATTCAACACACATCAGAGGTACAGTAAGAATCCAGTCTACATAACGAAAGAATGTAGGTGATTCACCTGTCTCTAAATTGTAGCCGCGCATATAGTAATAATGCACAGCTGCAATGAATGTAATTAAACCGGATACCAACAATGACGTGCGCCATTTTTTATCGGTATTGTTTAATTCAAAAAAGAAAAACACCGAAGCGGCCATCATGGCCATAGTGCCGATGAAGAACGTGAATGCAACATAATTGTCACTCGCAATGACTGTTGCATTGAGTAAGGTTTGTGGCATAGTTTGGGTTTTGGTGAAAAATTTGTTTAACCGTTGTACGGTCAAGACGAAACAAAAATTTTTTTGAATTGGTTCAAAACCTTATCTGACAAGGGTTTCAACGGATGTAAGAAATTAGGCGTTTCGTTCACCCTTTTGTCGAATTATTACATCATTGATTCAACAAACAGACGTAGACCTGTTTTAAAAAATTTTTTTTTAAAACAGGGAAATTTTTCCGCTCTTTTGGCTCATATGTAAATTTTGACGAAGCAAAACGGGATCAATTAAACCCTTTTCACATTCTTGGGTCTGAACAATATATAAGTAAAGGAATGAAGCCTCAATATATCTGGATACTCTGCTTTCTATTGTATGGATGTTCAAAAGACACACCTCAATCAGTACCGATATCATCCAATACCGGTACACTTTATTTTCCATCCTCTACTTCATGGGAAACAACCACACCCGCATCTCTGAATTGGAATGTCGCAGCACTTAATGATGTATATATGTATCTGCAACAAAAAAATACCAAAGCATTCATCATCCTAAAGAATGGAAAGATCGTTGCTGAAAAATATTTCGGAACATTCACAGCAGATAGTAATTGGCAATGGGCTTCTGCAGGCAAAACGATGACAGCGTTATTAGCAGGTATTGCACAAGAACAAGGAATATTGAATATTAATAACAGAACATCTCAATACTTAGGTACCGGATGGACTTCTTTACCACTTGCAAAAGAAAATCTGATCACGATCAAACATCAATTGACCATGACAACAGGTTTAGATGATGGAGTTACGGATGATCATTGTACAACACCTGCTTGTCTGCAATACAAAGCAGATGCAGGTCAACGCTGGGCTTATCACAATGCTCCCTATACCTTATTGGATCAGGTGATCGAGAAGGCAAGTGGACTTACCTATAATCAATACTTTCAACAAAAAATTCGGGATCGAATTGGAATGAATGGGCTTTGGATCAAGTTGGGTTATAACAATGTGTATTTCAGCAATGCCAGAAGTATGGCGCGTTTTGGATTGTTAATGTTGGCAAAAGGAAAATGGAATGATACAAGGATTTTGGCTGACACCAATTATTTATCTGCACAGATCAATAGCTCTCAAAATATCAATCCATCTTATGGTTACCTAACATGGCTCAATGGTAAGAGTAGTTATATGTTACCAACATTGCAGCTGAGCTTTAATGGGAATTTGGTACCCAATGCTCCTGCAGATCTATATGCTGCATTAGGAAAAGATGATCAAAAAATGTATGTGGTACCCTCACAAGGATTGGTGGTGATTCGTATGGGTGAATCGGCCGGACAAACCATGTTAGCACTCAGTAGTTTTGATAATGAGTTGTGGGGGAAACTAAAGACTGCGGGTGTTTTTTAATTTCACCCAAATCAAATCACCCACTTGCGGAATGTTTTCCTGCGCATGAATAATGATTGGGTATTCGCCATGTTTAGCTGTAATAGAGTAGTAAGCACCACAGAAAAGTACTTTTTCTACCACACAATCAATAGCATTTTCATGATCGTTTGTGATCAGCATTTGTTCAGGCCTTAAACAAATAGTAGCAGCATCATTCAATAATTGCCAATATTGTCTAAAAGGATGTCTATATCCTTCGATCATGGTATATGGGCCTAGAAGTCCCGCTACATAAACATTTGCGGGATGATAATAGATCTCTTGTGGTGTGTTATGCTGTATAACTTGTCCATTTTTCAAAATCATGATCTCATCTGCCCAACTCAATGTATCAATAGGATCATGTGATACCAGTATACAAGTGGTTTTTAGTTGTTCACTGATTGCATGAACCACCGCATTAATGATCTGCTTATGTGGAATATCTAAATTCGAAAAGGGCTCATCCAATAACAACAGCTGAGGAACACCTACCAACAATTTTGCCAGTGCAATTCTTTGACGTTCTCCACCTGATAACTCATCATTCTTTCTTTGAAGCAAATGATCTACTTGACAAACCTGATACAATTGTGCTGCTGATTCAGTCGACAATGCATTTTGATAACTCAACAATTCATGTACTTTGTAATTGTTCCTTAACTCATAATGTTGAGATAGATAAGCGATGCCTTTATGTCCGGGTAACAAAGTCATGGGCGGACTCCATACTCTTTCCTGATTAAAATATACTTTACCGGAATCAGGAGCAATATGTCCGGCAATGATGCGTAATAAAGTGCTTTTACCGGAACCGGTTTCCCCTATAATGGCCAATTTGCGTTGTGCAGGTAATTGAAAACTGATGGGGTGAAGGACTTGGTTATTGCCCTCAGTCTTACTGATACTTTCAACACGTAATAATGTATTTGGGTGAATCGCTTCCTGCTGCACGATGAACTGATTGTGGATGCATCAAAGGTAATGATGAAAAGCCAACTGTGTTATGGATGTGTAGCTCTTTGTAAACGATCATTGATAGATCTTCCCAAACCCTTATCAGGAAAGCGTTCTGCTATAATGATGTCAAGATCATTATGATCTAAACGATGCATGGCTGCATATAAATTCGACGCAGCTTCCTCCATGGAGCCATTTGCAGATAATGTTTCAACAATAGCTACCTGATTACTTTGATGCTGATCATTAAATAATAGTAGTCCAATTCTTTTTCCAAGGTTTTCGGAAATACTTTTTTCAATATCGCTGCTCAAAATGGTCTTTGTGGCAGGAGCATAATGTCTTAACAACATCCCTGGCGCATCCGGATTTTCTTCGTTGCGAATATATTCTTGCAGAGGTCCTGTAATACTTTCAATTTCTTCAATAGCCAGTGAACCATATCGATAAATGATGGCACCTTCTTCATTGAAACCAATAATGGTAGATTCAATTCCTTTTTTGCAGGGACCCCCTTCAAGAATAAAGGGGAACTCATCTTTGAAGTAAGCTGCTACATGTTCTGCAGTGGTTGGACTGATACTTCCAAATGGATTAGCGCTAGGAGCTGCCAACGGAAAAGGAAGTTGTTGCAATAAAGCCAATGTAACCGGATGATTGGGAACACGAACAGCAACGGTGTCTTTTCCTGCAGTAATGATATCCGGTACTGTATCTTTTTTCGGTAATAAAAGTGTGAGAGGCCCGGGCCAAAACTTTTCTGCCAGTGCTTGAGCCAATGGTGGAATAGACGATGCCACTTTGCCCATCTCACTGACATCTGCAATATGCACGATCAATGGATTGAAAAGCGGTCTTTGCTTAACCTCGTAAACTCGTCTGATCGCTTTTTCACTGAAAATATTACCTGCTAATCCATATACTGTTTCGGTGGGGATAGCAGCTACCTCTTCGTTTTGTAAACTATCGGCAACTTGATCAATATCAGATGTAATAACAGGCATATTCGCAAAATTAAGTAAGTAAACGTGTATCCATTGAAAACATGATAAGAATCATGTGTCGCTGTGACAAGAGTCACAGCTTATGGGCAGATTCATTTTTACTTTAGAGTAAATCTTAGAACATGTCTAATCATTATCAGATACTGATTATTGGCGGTGGAAATGCCGGCATTTCAGTAGCAGCACAATTACTGCGAAAAGATGATTCATTAAAGTTGGGGATCATTGAACCGTCTTCCCAACATTATTATCAACC
>JBDKEH010000033.1:0-25525 GCA_039795345.1 Bacteroidota bacterium | reverse complement strand
GTCAATCGTGATTTGAAGGGTATGTTTTATACTGTTCGTGCTAAGATCAATGGTCAATGGAGTAATGAAGTAACAGACCCCTATGCAAGAGCAACAGGTATCAATGGACAAAGAGCGCAGGTAATTGACTTGAAAGAAACCAATCCTGTTGGATGGGAAAAAGATCAGAGCCCGAATTTTTCAGAAAAAAATTTACCTACAGATGCGATCATTTACGAGTTGCATGTTCGTGATGCAACGATTGATGAGGAATCGGGTGCGAAGCATAAAGGGAAATTTCTTGGATTGGCAGAAACAGGAACCAAGAATAAAGCAGGGCTCTCAACGGGATTGGATCATATCAAAGAATTGGGTGTAACCCATGTGCACTTATTACCCTTCTATGATTACAACTCAGTAGATGAAACCAAAACAGGACAGTACAATTGGGGTTATGATCCTGTGAACTATAACGTGCCCGAGGGCTCTTACAGTACTGACGCATCTGATGGTAGAGTGAGGATTCGTGAGTTAAAACAAATGATCCAGGCTTTTCATCAGAATGGATTGCGTGTGGTGATGGACGTAGTATATAACCATACAGCGTTGACTGAAACATCTAATTTCAATCAATTGGTACCAGGCTATTACTATCGCCAAAAACCCGATGGTAGTTTTTCTGATGCTACGGCTTGCGGCAACGAAACGGCAAGCGAAAGAGCCATGATGCGCAAGTTTATGTTAGAGAGTGTGGTGTATTGGGTGAAAGAATATCATATAGATGGGTTTCGTTTTGATTTGATGGGTGTTCATGATATCGAAACCATGAATCTTATTTCAGATACACTGCATAAAATCAAGCCGGATATCTTATTGTATGGGGAAGGTTGGACAGCTGGCGCATCGCCTTATCCTGAAGAAAAAAGAGCGGTGAAGAAAAACGCTCATCTCTTAAAAGGAATTGCTGTATTCAGTGATGATATCAGAGATGGCATCAAAGGAAGTGTATTTGATATTAAGGACCGGGGTTTTGCAACGGGTAAGATCGTAAATACTGAATCCGTGAAATTTGGGATTGTGGCTTCGTTACCACATCCGCAGGTTGATATGCGTAAAGTGAATTACTCAAAAGAATCTTATGCGAGTGGTCCGGCAAATGTGATCACCTATGCTGAATGTCATGATAATAATATTCTGTGGGATAAAATTGCATTGTCTGTTCCTTCAGCTTCTGAAGAGGAAAGAAAAAAAATGCATGAGCTCGCATTGACTATTGTATTGACTTCGCAAGGCATACCTTTTCTGCATGCAGGCTCAGAATTTTTGCGCTCTAAGTTTGGTGAAGAGAATTCTTATAATAAAGGTGATAGTATAAATGCAATACGATGGGGGTTGAAAACGAAAAACTATAGTACATATTCTCTTATCGAAAAACTGATCAGTTCAAAGAAAGGACACGAATCTTTTCGATTATCTTCAAAAGAAGATATACTTAGGAATATTCAATTTATTGAAAATAACCAAGAGGGTATTATCAGTTATGTGATTCACGAAACTATTTTGATTGCTCATACCAATACGGAGCGGAAAAGGAGAATTTTTGTGGCTTATAATGGAACAAAAACTAACCAGACAATAAAGGTGCCGAATGGTTTGTGGATGCCTTTGGATATAAAGTGTATAGAAGGTGTGCTTTCGCCAGCTAGAACGGTCGAGGATACGTTTGATTTGGCAGGATTTAGCTGTGATATTTTAGTAGAGGTTGAACGTTAGCCCTATATTTGCACAAAATCAACAAGGTATGACCATTGAAAGTTTTAAAGAACTAAGCCATGAAAAAAAGCTGTTAGAACTGAAGCATAATGGCGAAATATTGGGTGCTTATGAGCGTAGAAGTGAGAATGGTGATAGTAAAACCCCCGGCGATATCTTTGCGCTATATGAGTTCTGGGTGTTTTTGAGCGAAGATGAAAAAATGATCATTCCAACTCGTCGCAACCCGCTTCATAAAGAAGAAGAGTAGTTCGGGTTACGCTCCATACAATAGCCACAGAGGTATAGGATCAAAAGACAAAGTGTCTTATTCTTATACATCTGTGGCTATATTTATGCTATAAACTCTGCTTATGCCATTCCGTTTATCGGCTAAAACAGTCAAAGCACAACTGACCTATGATCTGATTGGTAAAGATTCACAAAGAGGTATTACACTGAGTTATGGCTGGCTGGCCAATCAGTGCGGACATTGTATGCTAGGGTATATTCCTACACATCTTATTTATTTATTGCTTCATTATTGCTTTAAGTTAGACAGTGCTACTTGGTTATCAGCACTGATCGTTTCATTGATCTGGACCATCTTTGAATACATCAATGTTCGAAAACCACTTAAAAAACAAAAAGAAGAAGGAGCATTGTTTGAACCTGATTGGGCAAACATCATTCATGATACAGTAACAGATCTGGGCTTTTTTATTTTAGGTGCATTGCTGGCTGCAATTGTTTTGGGAGGCAGTTGGATTTTATCCATCATCTTATTGGTTCTTTGTTTGTTTTTATACCCTGCTTCTAAAAAATGGTATCATACTAAAATATTTCAGCAGGCTGCAGAATATCCTATTCAGTTTAGACTGAGTCAGTGGAAATGGAAGATGAATGATAATGATAAAGAAAAAGTATTGGCATTTATTCAACAGAAACAATCGGGCAAACATTTGCTGATCTCGGGTGAATATAAAACAGGAAAAACATCACTTTCTGTAGCTATTGCAAATGAATTATCTATTCAACATTATGCCTGTAAATACACCACCGCTATCAAGTTGTTTAGCTCATTTGTAGAAGCTGATACTATTGAGCCGCAGGTGCCGGGAAATATATGGGGCTGGCGTAAAGCTCATTATCTGGTGATCGATGATATTAATACAGGATTACCCGGCGCATCAGAGTTGATCTCGCCGGAAACCTTTCACAAACATCTACAATCAGGAACTTACGGGACTGAAAATATCAATGCTTTGAAACGGTTAAATGTCATCTGGGTCTTGGGAGATGTTTCTTCAATAGGAGTGATGTCATTACAATCAACATGGAAACAAATGCTACATCAGTTAGGTATACTTCCTGAGTATATCACCCATATTCATCTCAATCGATCTTAGTTTTAAGGAAGGATATGATTTTCGTAAGCAAAACTTACCAAATGCGTTAAGCTTTTTACATCAAAACGTTTATACAGCGGGATGATTCTTTTCTCAATGGCAGACTGTGATACATTGAAAAAATTAGCGATTTCTTTAAAAGAATATCCTTTTGCAACCATCGCTAAAGCTTCTCGTTCTTTATTGGAGATCGCATACTTGTAGAACAGTGTTTTATTGAGCTCTTCTTCAAACTCAACTTTATCAGGACCAAATGCTGCATATCGCATCACTTTTCCAAAAGTCAAATTTCTGTTTACCTGAAAGCGGCCGATAATCGACTTTAATTTTCCATTCTCATGTTCAAATACACCTACTCTGGCAACGATAGGCACTTGAGAACCATTCTTATGGAGTTTTTTCGATTCGATCAAAAAACTGTATTTATCAAGATCACTGGTAGTCTTATGAATGAACATGAGTGCTTTATCATTCAGTTCATCTACAAAAGGTGCATAATCAGGAGCTGTCATGCTCACAATTTTAAGCATGGTAATTTCATCATCGCGATATCCCAGTACTTCCTCCCATCCATATGCATAGATCATTCTACCTTTTACAAAGGAGTAGATATAAATACCTTCTTCAGGAAACTTTGGGATCGTTTCATTGAAATACCTGAATTCTTCAGAATGAAGATCAGCGGGGATATCTGTAACAAATGAACGCGTGTACTTGCCTAAGTCTTTAGGTTCCATATCTGCATATGCTTTTCTGACCACCTCTTACTTGTACCTGCGAATTTTCGCAGTTGACTTTCATAGCAGACAACCATAATTTTGGCAACAAGTAAGGAAGGGATATTAAACTTTCGACCGTTTAACAGTTTAAAATTAACACTCATCTGTTAATACACCAAAACTGAAATCCCTTCTAACTTACTGATAATCAGGCGAAAGCCTTTATCGATATACCTGGTGGGACTGTTACTGATCATATCGGGGGGTGTGATTCGGTAACAGCCCTAGGTTAAGCAAGCAATCTGATTGGTCCTATGAAACCAAGATCCTGCATTCCAATCAGAGGAATGTTCTATGATCCGGGTAAATACTATCCGGATCTTTTTTTTCCCGCCCCTTGAACTGGATTCACACTGAGAATTGTCATCATCATTTATCTCAATAAGGAATACCATGCCGTTAGCACAGTTCAGGATATTTACTGCAGATGATTTTGAATCGTACTTGCAGACCACCCATTTTTCCAGAGTGATTAAGGTCATACAAAACCATCATACCTGGAAACCTGGCTACACACATTTAACCACACAACGTGGAGAAATGTATTGGTTAGAATCTATGCGTCAAGTTCATATTAATGACAGAAAGTGGAGTGATATTGGACAACACATCACCACATTTCCTTCGGGCAATATTGCACTTTGCAGACCTATTGATCTAGTTCCTGCAGGGATACGCGGCGCTAATGCAGGAGGGATTTGTATAGAGCATTTCGGAAATTTTGATATTGGTGGAGATGAAATGACAATGGCACATAGAGAAACGATCATCAGGTTGAATGCAATGATGTGTAAACGTTTTCAACTTCAGCCGAATAAAAAAACGATTGTATATCATCATTGGTATGATCAGAAGGGCGTTCGCTTTAGCGATGAAAAGATCAATAACCATCAAGTACAAAACGAACAAAAATCTTGTCCGGGCACCGCATTTTTTGGTGGTAATACTATTCGATCGGCAGAAGAAAACTTTTTTCCATTGATTCAGTCGGAAATGGAACAGCCATTTATTGAACCGGTAGTAACAGCTACTAAAAAGATTGTGAATGTATCCGCTTTGAATGTTCGATCGGGGCCTGATAAAAATGAAAATATACATCGTGTAATAAAAAGGGGCACCGAAGTGCTGGTATATCAGGAAAGAAATGGGTGGAGCAAAATCAGTAATAGCGCGGAAGAGTGGGTATATAGTTCTCTTTTATCAGATTCTCAATAAATATCATTATGAAAAACGATTCCATGCAATTTTTACAAGCTAAAACCTGGAGTGGTCGTAGCTGGCTGTTGATGTTGTGTTTTCTTTTATCGGTGGTTATTATTGGATATGTAGTATCTCATAACATCTGGAAAGGAAAACAGTATGTGCAGTTGGATAAACAGCAAATACTACTCTTGAATAAGTATTTGAATAATGATCAAAATAAATCATCAAATAGTGATTCTATTTCATTCTATCGTCAACAACGCGATACGTATCTGATTGCATATTTGAAAAGCGAAATGCATCAACAACTAGATCAGGAAGAGTTTACACGAACGATGGATCTGATTTCGAAGATGAATCATGAAAACGTAATAGATTTCTTAGCAGAAAAGAAGTTCTTAGTACATAGTGTGTTTTGGTTAACGGGAAATAAAGCCTATGTAGAAGCTTTATTGTGGAGTCTGATGGGTGTTTTGGTGAGCCTTATTTATTATGTAAGTATAGCCAATACAAAAAGTTTGCATACTGCAGGAACAGATGATAGCGGCAGCTTTGACCCCGCAGAAATATCCGGACAGGTCGCTAAAATGTTTTATGCGCCAACATGTACGATTGTATTGATCCTGGGTTACCAATACCTCATTGATACGAATAATAGTATGATCGATATTTCTGTTAATAATGGACTCATTGTTTTCTCATTTATATCAGGTTTTTTCTCTGGAAGAGTGATGCGGTTTTTGGATCGGTTAAAAGAGTTGGTATTACCATTTGGCACATCATCACAACCTACTACAACACAATCTGTGCAATCTGGAGATATCGAAGTGACATTGGATCTTTCCGACTCTGTTTCAAAAAGTGAATATGGACCATCGCTCGCAGAGGCTGGATTCAATGCTTCAATCGTTTCTTTAGTGCCTCAGAAAGGTGGTGATGTAATATCATTAATTAATCCGGCAGAGGATCAAGCAGATACTTTTTTTGGGAAAAATATTCCCTATGGTACTTATCAACTGCAAGCCATCCTTTCCCATAAATTAGATGACGATACGATTATAAACCTGCAAGCGCAAAAAGAAATAGAAATAAAATCCGTTCAAGAAAAAATTAGTGTAACACTTGAAAAGGTAATGTTTGAAGGTTGAAAAAGCGCATATTTTGAATCGATGATAAGAATCAAGCCTTAGATGTACGCTGCGTTATTGTTTACGTTTCTTTTCATTCAGCAAAAACATTTTCATCCTTACATCGGTAAGAGGTCTATCACTTTTAGTAGGTGTTGTGGCGATAGAGTCTAATACATCAAATCCGGTAATGAGTTCTCCAAAAACAGTATATCCGCCATCCAAATGAGGCGTGCCTCCTTCTGTAGTATATAGGGTTTTCTGATAATCGTTTAGTTTAAGATTACGTGCAAGAATAGTGCTATCCAATTCTGACTTTCGCCAAACAGGTCTTTGTACAATATAGAATTGACAGTTGCTGCTGGCTTTCTCCGGGTTATCTGTTCTTGCTGCAGCAAGCGCCCCTCTTTTATGGAAAATATTTTGTTCTGTACGAAACTCAGCAGGAATTCGATCTCCGGGTGCAGATCCACCACCAATTCTTTTATCGGCAGTAGCATATTTACTTTCAGGATCACCTCCCTGAATCATAAATCGATTGATGACGCGATGAAATAGCAGACTATCATAAAATCCGGCTTTAACTTTGCTGATGAAATTATCTCGGTGTAATGGAGTTTCATCATAAAGTTTTACTACCAAGTTACCCTTACTGGTCATAATAAGTACATGTGATTGCTTGGGAGCAACATCCACCCATTTCTTAGCTGTTTTGACAGCCATTTTTTCTTCTTTATCTAGCTTTCTAAAATATTTTGGAGTGGAACAGGCTGATACAGCAAGTAACCCCAATAACCATAAACGCTTTATATGCATAGTTGTAAGATTAAGCTTCTCCATTCCATTCAGCATAAAATTGCTGCAAATACTTTTCCATAAAAACATGCCGCTCCTCTGCCATTTGTTTTCCGGTAATGGTGTTCATTTTGTCTTTTAGTAGTAATAATTTTTCATAAAAATGATTAATAGTGGGAGCTGTACTTTTTTTATACGCTTCTTTAGTCATGTTCAAATCAGGCGGTACCTTGGGGTCATAAATCTCGCGATTTTTATATCCACCAAAATGAAAAGCCCTGGCAATACCAATTGCTCCGATGGCGTCCAATCTGTCTGCATCTTGTACCACTTGTAATTCCTTAGAAATGAAAGAAGGCTTATCATATGCAGATCTAAAAGACATATTCTCGATGATCTTCACAACATGATCAATTATTTCATTATCAACTTCTTGTTCTTCTAAAAATTTTTTTGCTATCCTCGGTCCGATAGTTTCGTCTCCATTGTGAAATTTTGAATCAGCTATATCGTGTAAGAGTGCGGCCAATTGAACGATTAGCATATTCACATTTTCTGCTTGTCCAATATGTTTTGCATTTTTCCAAACCCGCTCAATGTGAAACCAATTATGTCCGCTTTCGCTGTTTTTTAAAGTTTCTCTGACAAATAATTCTGTTTTTGTAATCAGATTTTTTTCTTCCATCAAATATGTATTAGTCTTTTATTACTGCGCTTGACTCTCTAATGTTTCTCTTCTAGACCAGCACTCATCCATAACGCCTCCTGTTGACTTGAAGCCTTTATGTCTCCAATCGCCATTGATAAACAAATAGTCAAATTGTAAACTCTTACCAACACTGGCAGCTGTTTTAGTGAAGAAATGGATCGTCTCGGTATACTTCCCATTTTCTGTTGTGTAGGTTCCACCACCGGTATCAAAAAACTGTTTGGTAACCACATTATATGCGATCCACTGAAAATGTTTTCCCGATAGTACTTTCATGGTTCTTCTCGGATAAAATGGATTTCTTCGTTTCGATACTTGATCATTATTGTAGCTACCGGTAATGATCCAATCTCCTGCTAATGCGCCGGGTGTTCCATCGTCTAAGCGTTTCCATTTGCCGGATAGTCCTTCAAAAGTAAGTTCATCTTTTTTAATATTGATCCCCCAATTTTTTACAGTGCCAACAGTCGTTGAGTCTAGGTTATTCCATTCAATGGAAACGGTAAGTTTATTTTGTGCTAAACTGTATTTTCCTCCTTGAGAAGAGATAAATTTTTTGTCACTCAAGCTATAAGTAGCAGAAGAAAAGATATGATCGGTGATGATAATAGTAGTTTGTTCATTGCCATTGATTTGTTGCCAGGCGCCTTTAAGAGACTGGACCTGCTTTTTTTCAGTAAAAGCAGTGATAATCAGAACAATGCAAACCAAAACTAATCCGAGAAAAACGTTGATTTTTTTCATGGCTTTAATTATTCATTAAATATAAAAAATTAAAGTAGGTTTTGATGATGTATCTATTGTAATAGGTTGACGAACGTATAAAATCAGCTAAAAAAACAAAATGGAAAATTGCTTATGATATAAGAATTCCATTATCTGTTAGTGAAGGTTTAGAACTATTGCTTAATACGTAATGAAATGAGAATAGATCGAAGATGTATTACTATCTATTGAATAGCTGTCATGATTAACCCCAAAGGATGTAAAAATAAAAGATAGCGGCTATTAATGCGCCCCAGAATAGAACAGTACTTGTGGCCACTAAGAAAGCTTTGGCTTTTCCCGCCCAGTTGTATTCGCTCATAAAACGATAATAAAATAATGTTCTGTACAACACTTCGAAGAGCATAAAACACAATTGTAGGGCTCTGTTTTCTAGAGGGATACTAAAGAATATTGCGATCGGCACAAAGATCAAAGATCGAAATAGATTTGTGAAGCCTATCAGGTATAAGTTCGCAACAAGATGCTCTGTAAAGTTGTATCGTCCTTTGAGGTATAAAAGCCAAATCAAAAAGCTGATCAGCGGCGCAGCAAGCATGGCTACATAATTGGAATACTTGGAAAAGAATCGCCCAATCTTCGCCATCTTCTCCATTCTTTTGATACCTTCTGCTTGTTGGGAGATATCCGATATTGTTGTTTTCTGTGCAGATTTATAACTGTTTACCTGTGTGTTTCTTTGAGGTGCAGAACTACTATATTTTGATGCGATTCCTCCAATAACAATATATACAGCTGCTACAATCAGAAAGAAATTCAAAGGAGGAAAATGTTTTTTTCTTTTACCTTCTACATATTCTTTCGCTACCAATCCGGGTTGTAAAACCAGTGATTTCAATAAAGTGAAAATGCCTTTATCGGCATGTGTGAAATAGTGAATGGCATCATGTAGTACATCGTGAAGATTCACACGCTTTAAAGCAGTCTTCTGACCACATTCACTACAAAATTTTTGCGTAGTGCTAAGAGCTGCATTACAGTTGAGGCAGTTAGACATCTTGGTATTGCAATATAAAAAACATAGATTGCTTTTTTGTAAACTTTTCAAGTAAGATTGTCATTCATATAATCTAATAAAATGGACCAACATAAAGCCTCTTTCATTAGAACATCATTTCCTGAATTGATCAGTACTTTGCATGAAGGAACAGAACCTTTTTGGGGTAAAATGTCTGTTCAGCAAATGATAGAACATGTAACAGGATTCTTCAAAGTGTCAACAGATCAACTTCATTTTCCGTTGGTTACACCGGAAGAACACTTGCCAAAATTCAAAGAATTTCTTCTAAGCGATAAACAGTTTCGTGAAAATACAAAAGCGCCGGTACTACCTGAAGAGCCTTTGCCTGTTGCCGAACCGGATCTCTCAACAGCTGTGTCACATCTAAAAGAGGCAATAGAACAATTTTTTAATTTTTATGAACTTCAACCAGATAAAAAGATCGCACATCCTGTATTTGGTCCGCTGAATTTTGAAGAATGGGTACTGTTACATTATAAACATGTGACTCATCATGCCAGACAGTTTGGTTTGTTGCCGCGTTAAATATGTTAAACCGATCAACAAACAAAGCGATCAATCGTTAGCTTTGTTGTTCTAAACGATTGCTATGGCTAAGCTTGAAAATTTTATTCTGGGACGATGGGTCACCGGAGATGGTGAAGGACAACCCTTATTTAATGCAGTTACAGGAGAGCAGATCGCTACTGCTTCTACAAAAGGGATTGATTTCAAAGATATTTTACAATATGCTCGGACTTCAGGTAACCCAGCACTCAGAAAAATGAGTTTCCATGAGCGCGGATTGATGCTTAAAAACCTGGCATTACACCTGCGTGATCATTTGGATAAATTTTATCAGATCAGCTATCAAACCGGTGCAACCAAAGCCGATAGTTGGGTGGATATTGAGGGTGGAATCGGTAATTTATTTTCTTACGCCTCACTTAGAAGAAAATTTCCGGATGAGCCATATTGTCTGGATGGTGAACATCATGTGCTGGGAAAAGCCAACACATTTATGGGGCATCATTTATTGGTACCCAAAGAAGGAGTAGCTGTTCATATCAATGCTTTTAACTTTCCGGTATGGGGTATGCTCGAAAAAATTGCAGTGAATCTACTGGCGGGTATGCCTGCAGTAGTAAAGCCTGCTACCGTTACCTCTTTTCTCACCGAAGCGGTTGTACGAGAAATTATAGCTTCAGGTATTCTCCCGGATGGGGCCTTGCAATTGGTTTGTGGAAGTGCGGGTGATATGTTACAACATGTTACTGAACAAGATGTAGTGACATTTACAGGCTCTGCATCTACTGGATTGATGTTGAAATCGACGCCATCTATTTTATCTCAGAATGTACCCTTCACTATGGAGGCCGATTCATTGAATTGTATCGTTCTGGGTAATGATGTTACACCTGATATGCCTGAATGGGATATCTTTTTGAAAGAGGTACGCAAAGAGATCACTACGAAGTGCGGACAAAAATGTACAGCTATCAGAAGAATTTTTGTTCCTGCTGACAAGATTGAAGACGTGCAGATTGCACTAGGTAAATACTTATCGCAAACAACCATCGGTAATCCATTGAATGAAAAAGTGAGAATGGGATCTTTGGCCGGTGAATCACAAAGAGCAGAAGTAAAAGCGCAGGTACAAAAATTATTAGCTTCTTCACAACTTATTTATGGATCATTGGATAGTGTTCAGGTGATTGATGCTGATGCACAAAAAGGGGCATTCATGAGTCCATTGTTGTTGCTGAATGAAAATCCGTTTCAATCTAAGGAAGTACATGAAGTGGAAGCATTTGGTCCGGTTTCAACCCTTATGCCTTATAATCATTTAGATGATGCGATACAACTCGCTAAAATGGGTAAAGGATCTTTGGTAAGTTCTATCGTTACTGCCGACAAAAAAATAGCAAAATCATATGTGTTGGGAGCAGGGATGTATCATGGACGCATATTGGTCTTGAATAATGATTGTGCCAAAGAGAGTACCGGACATGGTTCTCCATTGCCATTATTGGTGCATGGTGGCCCGGGTAGAGCCGGTGGCGGCGAAGAGATGGGAGGAATTCGCGGCGTGAAGCATTATATGCAGCGAGTGGCCATTCAGGGTTCCCCGGATATGATCACAGCAATCAGTAATATTTATCAGCCCGGCGCAAAAGGTAATATTGAGGAAAAGCATCCGTTCAAAAAATATTTTGATGAATTACAAATCGGTGATCAGTTATTGACAGAAAAAAGATTGATCACCGCAGAAGATATCGATCAGTTTGCAGATTTAAGTGGCGATCATTTCTATGCGCATTTACGTGATACAGATTTCTCCGGTACTATGTTTGAAAAACAAGTGGCACATGGTTATCTGATCATGAGTTTAGCGGCGGGACTATTCGTCAGCAGCTATGATAAAAATCCGGTATTGTTGAATTATGGTATTGATGAATTGAGATTCACGAAACCTGTTTATCCCGGCTCAGAGATACAGGTTCGATTTACTTGTAAAGAAAAAACAAGACAAGAAAAGAAAGAGTCTACCGATATTGATAAAGGTATTGTGAAATGGCTGGTAGAAATCATGGATGAGACAGGAGAAATCACCGGCGTAGCTACCATTTTAACAATGGTAGAAAGAAAAAGCTAAGCAGCACTAATCATTAACCAGAAAAATATTGTTATGATAGAAGAAATTAAAGAAGGGTATGTAAAAGTAGAAAGAGAGCATGGTATTGCTACTATTGAGTTCTTTCATCCACAAAGAAATTCATTACCTGGAAAAATATTAGATGCTTTAGCAAAAGCCATTCATAGTGAAGGATTGAATACCGAAACCAAAGTAATCGTGCTTCGTTCAGGCGGTGAGAAAGTATTCTGTTCAGGAGCTTCTTTTGATGAACTCGCATCTATTACCGATGAAGAAACGGGTTCGAAATTTTTTAATGGTTTTGCGCAAGTGATCAATGCCATGCGAACAACTCCTCAATTGATTATTGCCAGAATACAAGGTAAATGTGTAGGTGGTGGTGTTGGTATAGCGGCTGCGGCAGATTATGCGATCGCTGTTGAAGGTTCAGACATAAAATTGAGTGAACTAGCTGTAGGTATTGGTCCGTTTGTAGTAGGGCCAGCTGTTGAAAGAAAAATCGGCACCTCTGCTTTTTCTCAATTGGCGATTGATGCCTCCATGTGGAGACCGGCAGATTGGGCAAGACGAAAAGGATTATTTGCTGAGCTACACGCAGACATCGCAGGGATGGATGATTCTATCACCAGAATGACTACAACACTTTCTAATTCTAGCCCTGATGCCATGCATGAAATGAAAAAAGTATTCTGGGCAGGAACAGATCACTGGGATGATCTATTAAGAGAAAGAGCTAAGATCAGTGGAAGATTGATCTTGAGTGATTATAGCAAAAAAGCGATCGCTAAATTCAAGGAAAAACAATCATGAGAGCTACAGCAAGGTTCAATGCAAAAGACCTTGTAGCTATTTGTGATATACTAGCTGAAAGAGATCCGCATCTGTCGCAGATTTTGGAAGTCTATGGGTATCCACCATTTTGGAGTAGGGAACCATCCTTTGCTACATTGATACATATTATTCTGGAGCAACAGGTTTCTTTGGCTTCAGCAAGGGCTGCTTTTGTCAAACTGAAAAGTTTCATTGGAGAAATTACACCCGAGAAAATTATATTGCTTTCGGATGAAGAATTAAAGCAGTGTTATTTCAGCAGACAAAAAACAATCTACGCACGTTGTCTTGCACAAGCTTTTATTGATGGAATCATTACCATTG
The DNA here is from genome assembly GCA_039795345.1 of Bacteroidota bacterium. Lineage (GTDB taxonomy): Bacteria > Bacteroidota > Bacteroidia > Chitinophagales > Chitinophagaceae > Sediminibacterium. The sequence continues at coordinate 12,175 of JBDKEH010000033.1, read as the reverse complement.
AGCAACTAACCAATACTTCCGATGAAGAAATCAGACTTGCGCTTACTAGTATCAAGGGAATTGGTAATTGGACAGTAGATGTTTTTTTAATGATGTGCTTGCATAGTAAAGATCTATTTCCCTTTGGTGATATAGCGTTGGTCAATAGTTTAAAGCATGTAAAAAATTTACCCGGTGATACTGACAGATCTTGTTTGCTATCCATTACTGAGCAATGGATGCCAAACAGAACAGTAGCAGCATTCATGTTATGGCATGCTTATATCTGTAGAAAGAAGATTGTTTTTGAATCAGCGTAATAAACCGGAAGCCCAATCAATAGCATAACGTGATTTCAGGTATTTGATTCGAAGTGAAATCATTTTTTCTGCTGTCTCTATCACTTTATTCTCACGAGTATTGACTAAGAACAAAGAACTTTCTCCATTCTGAAACCTGAAATATTCCGCATTCAATAACGCTTGAAAATTTTTGTATGCGCTTTGTGCGATCAATAATTGTTGTTCTAACTGAGTGGTTTCATTGAGATAAGTTCTCACCTTATTTTCTACTTCTCTTCTTTTTAGAGAGAGCTCATAATTGGTTTCTTTGATCTTTAATACTGACTTTTTATAGTCTCCTCTGCCTTCTCTCAGGAAAAGGGGAAATTTGACATCAATACCCCATACATAGTTATTTTGAAATAGAGCACTGTTCCAGCCTTTGAAAACATTGTAGCCACTATTGAGTAGATTGGCTTTTAAGTTAACTGTTGGCAGTAGGTTTTGTTGTTTCAGTTTTCTGTCTACCTCCAGTGCATTCAGTTTAAAGTCATATGATCTAATGGCAGGATTGATGGTGAGTGCTTGTTGTAGTATATCATCAGTAGCAGGAAGCTGTGCGTATTGCATGAACTGTAAAGTATCAGGCCTTACTTGCGGTGGTAATAAGTAAACGCTGTCTTGTTCGTTCCATAAATAGTTTGATAACTCTAAAGTAGTATTTGTTAATTGAAGTAATGCTTCATTCTGCACCAACTGAAATTGCTGGAGCTGCGTTAATGCTTCTATAGTATCAATAGTAGCTCTGTCTCCATTTGCAAATGCAATTTTTACCAAACGAAAACGGTCTTGTGCAATGCTTACAAATTTTGAATAGATATTGTACAATTGATAAGTTCCCGTCCATTGCCAATAAATTTGATAGGCATCAAACAAGAGATTGTTGAGTGTATTCAATTGCTCCTGTTCACTCATATCACGATATATACGTGCTTGTTGAAGTGTAGCTCTTCGTTTATCCAATAATAATCCTTTAGCAATGGGCATTTCAAGACCCAGATAACTGGTTTGTCCGGCAGTTGTTTCTCTTGCTAAAAGATCACCACCATTGTTTTCAATTCCTGCCTTGATATCAGCACCGATCCAAGTGGGAATTTTGACTTCAGGATTGGTATAGAAATAGTAATTCTTTCCATCAAATGTTTTTCTACTGGCATCCATTCCGATTAATGGATCAAATCCTCCCTTTGCACTTAAGAGATCAGCTTCTGCTTTACGAATACCAATGAGTGCTTGCTTAGCAATAGGATGATTGGTACGAACCAATTTGATGAATGCATCCGCATTCAACACCTGTGCTGCACTTTGTAATGTGAAAAATAAACCTATGATAAATACAACTCCTTTCATGAATGTGCTTTATTTCGCTGACTCTTTATTCTTTGTTGTTGTGGTACTAGTTGCAGGTTGGTAATATTCCGGCGGGAATCCATTGATATTTCGCCAAAGTTCATATCCAACCGAAACATCTTTTAGTAGAGCGATGCCATTAGCGCCACCACCTATTCTCAACAACCTAGGCCATGCTTTATCTTTTGGATCTTCTGTAACTAATACCCTGAATTTTCCATTACCACTCACTGAATTTTCAATAGCAGTAACTACACCACCAAATGTTCCATAAGAACTTGCAGGCCATCCACTGAATACAATGGCGGGAAATCCGTCAAATACAAAACGAATTTTTTGTCCCTTAGACAATAGAGGCATATCCATAGGTTCTACAAACAATTCAACGGCGTATTGAACATTATCCGGAACGATCTCTACAATCATATCTCCCTCTTTCAATATTTCACCAATACCTGCTTTTCTTGCTTTTGTGATTTGTCCACTTTGAGGTGCAGTAACATAGTAAAGTTTATTCCGCATATCATAGTTGGAATAAGCATTTTTCAATTTTGCAACTTCAGCATCGCTGGAAGCTTTATCAGAGAGCGCGCTAAACTGATCACCTCTCGCTTTCGCAATTTTATCAGTGTAGTCCTGTATAACGGTATTTTTTTCAATTCTTAAAGCTGTCAGTTCTTGTTTAGATTGCAGGTATTTGTTTTCTGCACCAATTCTTTTTGCAGTAGCGTTTTGGAATGCGATTTTTCGTCTTTCAAAGTCAACCAACGAGATCACACCACTATCTAACATAGCTTTCGCTGCATCGATCTGTCTTTTAGCAACTGCCAATTCATTTTGAACAGCACCAAGATCCATGCTATCGCTTTCTACTTTCAATTGTTGTTGCTTGAGTTTGATATCAATTTGTGAAAGCTTCAAATCTCTACCTTCTTCCAATGCGCCCACTTGTTGCGATGCAGTAAGTGCCTTGTTCTGATATCCTTCCGCAGCATTTTGCTTTGCATCGATCTGTAATCCGGTTCTTTCTAATAAAGCCGGATCAAAGTATTCAACTTTTATCTCCCCAAGTTGAAGAATAGTATCTCCTTTATTTACAAAATCACCTTCTTTCACATACCAGTTCTCTACCCGTCCACCAATAATCGAGTTCAACTGCTGTGGTCTCTGTTCTTGTCTTAGTGTTGTGATCAATCCACGAGCGCGGATATTTTGTGTCCAAGGAAGAAACATCACCAGCACTACCAGTATCAATGATCCCCATAACCATTTACGTACCCTGCTGGTACGATTGATATGATAGATATTACGAAATGCAGGGAGTTCGTTTTTCTCAAGTTCTACTTCAGGTTCACAAGTCAGGTATTTGCTCATACGATTTATGCATTAAGTTGTTTAGATACTGCATCCCAGCTACCAAATGATTCAGCAATACCGCGATTTAAATAAAGTACTTTATCACAGTTTTTTGCTACTTCAATGTCTGTGGATGTAATAATGACAGTAGACTCAGTATCGTTTCTTAAGAAATTGAGTACTTCTTGTTTATTTTTTTCTTCCAGTCCATGAAAAGGATCTTCAAGTAGCACAAGCTTTCTATGTCCTACCAATGCGCGTGCTAACAAAATTCCTTGTCTGATCTTCATAGGTAATCTTTTACCGGTAGGGTCCAACGGCGTATCAAGACCTTCTGGTAATGATTCCAGAAAACCTGTGAGTCCACATAACTTTAAGGTATCTGTAATTTCAGCGATAGAAATGTCTTTGTTACCCATGGTGATATTTTCCCATAATGTGCCTTGAAAAATATCTTGTTGACTCAATAAAATGCCGGTTGAAGCTCTAAGTGATCCAACATTATAATTACCAATCGGAATATCATTGATCAATACACTTCCCTCAAAATTTCTGAAAGCACCTGTCAATAATCTGAGTGCTGTAGACTTTCCTGATCCGGAGTTACCCATGATGCATAATTTTTCTCCCGGGTTGATAAGGAAGTTTACATTCTGTAGCACATTTGCACCATCAGGATAATGAAAGCTCACATTTGAAAAACGAACTTTGATTGCTGGACTTTCTTTAATGATCAACTCAGTGCCTGATTTTTCCACCTCTGCACCGGTAACCTTATCCATTTTTTCGATAGAGGTCAAAGCATCATACACATTATCAAGATTGATGATTAGTTTTTCAATAGAGTTCATAACCGTTATGATTACGATATCTGCGGCGATGAATTGACCGATATTAATTTGCTGATCTACCAATAACACCACGCCTACAATTAACATAGCCGCTGTAATCACCACTTTAAACCCAATCAGGCTCCAGAATTGTGCAAGTAGAATATTAAAATAAGTAGTTCGTGAATTCAGATAGCTAGTAACAAGCGTATCTGCTTTCTCAACATTAAGAGAAGTGCCTCGTGAGTACTTAAAAGATTTGATCGATCTTGAAATTTCTTCGAGCCAAGAGGCTGTTTTGTATTTGTAATCACTTGCTTCCATACTAGCCGAGAATCCATTTGGAAGTGTATTGCGTAAAATGATGTATAATAACAGTAACAGTACAGAGCCGAAGCCAATAAAAACAGGGTGATAAAATGAAAGCAATACAATACCGAAAACAATCTGTATAAGGGCTGTAGGAATATCCAACAATATTTTTTCAATGCCCTTTTGTAAGGATATGGTATCGAAGAAACGGTTTACCAGTTCGGGTAAATAGTAGTTGTCGAGTTTTTCAATATTTAATTTGGGGATTCGGTCAGCAAATTCAAAAGAATACCGTGTAAATATTTTTTGTTTGATTTTTTCAATGATTTGCATTTGTCTCACTTGCAGCAACCCATAAATAAATACACCTGCAACAACCAGAATGATCAGTATAATGATAGATGTAGAAATAGATCCTGCCATCACAAAACTGATAATGGTTTGAATCCCCAGGGGAAGGGATAACTGGACGAGTCCCGCTAGAATAGCGAACGCATAGATCGCAGACACGTCTTTTCTGTCCAGATTCAATAATGCGAAAAATTTCCTTGCTGCACCCGCTGGTGAGCTGTTTGCCTCTTTGGCCATAATGATTGTTTGTCAAAGAAAGTTATGAATAAATTAGCCGGAACTATAACATAAGTTCAAGCCTATTGTTCTCTTAAAGACCAATAAATAAAGCCTTTAACGCATATTTAAGAGCTAAAAATTGGCAATGAGCTGTATTAATGCCCATTGCCAATGTATTTATAGGTCATCGTACTCATACAGGTGATCAATATTCGTATTGGCGGGCATTTCAAATACCGGTTTGATCAGACCGTCTTTTAACCCATATACCCATCCGTGTAGATGAGGTCTTTGTTCATTTTTCCATGCTCTTTGAATAATGGATGTTTTGGCAAGATGTATTACCTGCTCTTGGACATTCAATTCAACCAAGCGATCAAATTTCCTTTGCTCGTCCTGAATGGTATTTAATTCGTCTCGATGATTACGATATACATCTTTAATGTTACGTAACCACATATTCAATACTTGCTTATAGTCATGATTGGTCATGGCTGCCTTAACCCCACCACAACCATAGTGCCCGCAAACAATTACATGTTTTACTTTCAAGTGTGTAACTGCATAGTCTAAAACGCTTAAAAGGTTTACATCTGTATGTACCACCATGTTAGCGATGTTGCGGTGTACAAATATTTCACCGGGTTGTGTATTGGTGATTTCATTGGCGGGTACGCGGCTATCACTGCATCCGATCCAAAGAAAATCAGGTTTTTGTATATCTGCAAGGCGACTAAAATATTCAGGATCATCCTGAAGTTTTTCAGATGCCCAGGCTTTATTTTCTAAGAGGAGTTTTTCGTAAATTTTCATTCTTCATGATTTTGTGGAATGGTAAAAATATTGTTTGCATATTTGCCAGGACCGGCTTTAACCTCTACCTTGATTTTTTTCAGGTGCGCATGGCATAGGAAATTATTCACCTCTTCAATTACATCCTTATCAATAAAATCGGCTCTTTGTACATCAATAATGACATAAGCATTTCGTGGAACCTCTTCAAGTTTCTTTTTCACAATTGGTTTATTCAGAAAAGAAACATCTTTTCTGAAACGTATCAGATATTTATTCTCATCATTTACGACCATTACAGCTGATCTGAAATTACTTCTGATAAGAAAAAAGAGTGCTACGCAAATACCTACAAGAATACCAATGAGTAGATCGGTAAATAAAATTGCAGCAATTGTTGCAACAAAAGGAACAAATTGATTCCATCCTTTTGTATAAAACTCTTTGAAAAGAGAAACTTTAGCTAGTTTATATCCAGTAAAGATCAATACAGCTGCTAAGGCACATAAAGGAATTTTATTCAGGATAGTAGGAACAAACATGACGCATAGTAACATCATTGATCCATGTAAAATGGTTGACATTTTTGATTTAGCACCGGCAGAAATATTTGCAGAAGTTCTCACAACAACAGAAGTTAACGGTAAGCCACCGATCATTCCTGAAACCATATTACCAATACCTTGTGCTTTCAGTTCTCTATTGGTTGGAGTAACTCTTTTTAACGGATCTAATTTATCTGCTGCTTCAATCCCTAATAGAGTTTCCAGACTTGCTACTATAGCCAGTGTAATCCCAGACATCCATACATCAGGGTTTTTAAGGAATTGAATATCAGGAAAAGTAAAAAAAGAGAAGAATGAAACAACATCGTCGGCAACAGGCAATGTGACCAAATGTTTTTGTTCCAATGCATAACTGCTTCCTGATAAACGTAGGTACTCATTTAAAATGGTTCCAACCAATACAACGATCAATGCTCCGGGAAATAACTTTAATGATTTTTTTGTTTTGATGAATTTGCTTTCCCAAAACATCAATAGCAATATTGATACTACTCCAATGATAAGAGCTGTTGGAGTAATGTATTTTACTGCTTCGAGCATGGCAGTAAAAGTATTTTCATTGTTCGCTTGAACGAAAGACTCATCACCTTCAAAGTCTGTATCGTAGCCGATAAGATGGGGAAATTGTTTTAAGATTAAAATCAAACCAATGGCTGCAAGCATTCCCTTAATAACAGCATTGGGTACATAGTCGCCAATCACACCTGCTTTTAGAAAACCTAAAACTACTTGTAACAATCCTCCTATAACAACTGCCAGTAAAAAGGCCTCGTAAACCTGAAGTTTTGTAATAGCTGTAGCAACAATAACAGTTAATCCGGCTGCCGGACCACTTACACTGAGTTGAGATCCACTTAGAATACCGATTACAATACCACCAACAACACCTGCGATGATTCCGGAAAAGAGAGGGGCTCCGGAACCTAGAGCAATACCTAAACATAAAGGCAATGCCACCAGTAGTACAACAATCGATGCAGATGCGTCAGCACCCACATGCTTGAAATATTTATTCATGTAATGATTGAATTAAGGAAGAAGGAAAAGTTACTAATCTTCAATGAAAAGATCAGCAATTAGGTGGTGGAACGTGAATTTCGTTCGTGTGGTTCTGAGGAATGACGTCAGATACAATAGGACGTACAAAATGCGAAAAACTATTGATGGATAAAAAAGCTACCTCAGGAGTAGATATAAAGTCGCTTTTTGATTCTGATTGCTTAGCGTTTTCAGGTGTATGATCCAGACTATGTGGAATTTCTTCTGTAAACTGATTGCAGTACAACATCTTTCCCATTTGTTGAACAGGAAGTATTTGTACTGACAAAACAAGTATTAGAAAAATATTTATAATCCGTTTAGCCATAGTGAGTTGCAAATGTAACAGGCGGTTAAACAAATTACAAGCTTAAACATTTGTTTAACAAAAAAATAAGTAGCCAGATCTTTTTCTAAGATACTGAAAATCAGCTTATTGGGGCAAATTAAATAATAAACTTCGGTGAGAAAGCTATAAAAACAGGGGAATAAAGCCGCTATTCAAGGTTCATAGCGGCTTTATAAGCAAGAAATGAATGGTTTTAAATATTAAGACCACCGCATGTACTTAATACCTGACCGGTAATATAAGCGCTCATATCGCTGGCTAAAAACAAAGTGGTATTTGCAATTTCCTCAGCCTTACCAAATCTACCCAAAGGGATTTTCTTTAAAAACTCAGCAGCACCATCGCCATCTTGCAAATAATGTGTCATATCAGTTTCTATAAATCCCGGTGCAATAGCATTACAGCGGATATTTCTACTACCCAATTCATGGGCTACCGATTTGGTAAAACCGATAATACCTGCTTTACTGGCAGCATAACTGCTTTGTCCTGCATTACCTCTGATACCAATGATAGAACTCATGTTGATAATACTACCCGATTTAGCTTTCATCATGGGACGTATTACCTGTTTGGTCATGTTAAAAACACTTTTCAGGTTAATATCCATTACATCATCCCATTGTTCAGGGGTCATACGTAGCAGTAAATTATCTTTTGAAATACCGGCATTGTTGACACACACATCTATGTTACCGAACTCTTTCATTACTTCATTGACAAAGACTTCGCATTCTGAGAATTCTCCTGCATTGCTTTTCCATGCTTTGGCATTGACACCCATTGCTTTTAGCTCGCTTTCCAAAGCAGCAGCTTTTTCTGCACTACTATCGCTTACATAGGTAAATGCGACATGACTGCCATGTTCTGCAAGTTTGAGTGCAATAGCAGCACCGATTCCACGAGCAGCTCCGGTTACGATCGATACTTTTCCTTCAAGTAGTTTCATGTGATTTCTTTTGATAAAACAGCTACAAATAAAATGAATTTATGAGAGAGATATTAGTATTTAGTCTCTTTTCGTCAGATTACTAGTGTTGCTGCATCAGTAGTTTAATATCATCAATGTATTTTCTATCATTACTTAAGCGAGGCACTTTGTGTTGTCCACCCAATTTTCCTTTACTCTTGAGCCATTGATGAAACAATCCTTCAGGCACTGCATGTACTTGGGGAATCGTCAATGCCAAATCCTTGTATCGTTTGGCTTCATAGTCGCTATTCAGTGTTTTGAGTGCACAGTCCAATTCATATGCAAACTGATCAGTAGATGCAGGACTTTGTTCAAATTCAATCAGCCATTCATGCGCCCCCTTACTTTGATCACCAAAATAAACAGGGGCAGCAGTATAATCTTTTACAGAAAGGCCGGTCTTTTCACAAGCGATAGCAATGGCTTTATCACTATTATCTGCAATCACTTCTTCGCCAAATGCGTTGATGTATTGTTTTAGCCTGCCGCTTACTTTTATTCTGAAAGGATGTAAAGATGTAAACTGAATGGTATCTCCTACCAAATAACGCCAGAGGCCTCCATTGGTGCTGATCACAAGGGCGTAGTTTTTACCGATCTCCACTTTATCGAGACCAATGGTCCTAGGATCTTTCTTGCCGTATTCTTCAACCGGCATAAACTCATAAAAAATACCATGATTCAAAAATAGAAGCATACCTTCTTCATGGGGATCATCTTGTGCTGCAAAAAATCCTTCACTGGCATTGTACATTTCAAGATAGGTACAACCTTCACCTATTAATCTTTCAAATTGCTCACGATAAGGAGTAAATGACACTCCTCCATGAATATAAAGTTCTAGCTCAGGCCACACTTCTTTCAGTGTCTGTTTGCCAGTGATCTCTAATATTCTTTTGATCAACACTAATGTCCAAGTAGGAACACCTGATATTGAGGTAACAGGTTCAGGGATGGTAGACTGCGCCAGTTTTTCTATTTTCTCTTCCCATTCGTCCATCAATGCAATGGATAATTCAGGAGTTCTGATCCAATTGGCCCAAATAGGCGTGTTTTGTAAGAGTACAGCGCTTAAATCACCATAATTCACTTCCTCATTGATCTTACTGATCTGATGACTGCCCCCGATGATCAATCCTTTACCGGTCAATAGATCACTTTCATTGCGTTGATGGTAATATAAGGTTAAAACATCTTTGGCTCCCTGAAAATGGCAATCTTCTAGACTTTCCTGTGTAATGGGGATGAATTTACTTTTATCACTAGTGGTACCACTACTTTTAGCAAACCAGTTCACGGGCGTATTCCATAGCAAATTCTGCTCACCTTGCATCAACCGCTCGATATAAGGTTTCAGATCATCATATTCATGGATAGGAACTGCTGCTTTGAATTTTCTGATATTGAAAAGAGAAGTGAAACCATATTTTCTGCCGATTTCAGTGTATTGCCCATGCGTCACAAGATCTTGCAATACTTCTCTTTGTGCAGCCACCGGCTGTTGTACCCATTGTTCAATGCGCCAATGCCTGAACCGGGCCAAACGGGATATTGCGGGACTGAGCAGTTTCATGGTTGATATCAGCAAAATAAGGAATACCCGTGAAAAATGCGAATGTGTAATGCTAAGTTGATAAGACTATTCTGTTGGAGCAGTATGTGTTTTGCCCATTTCGATGATCCAGTCTTTTCTTCGTAACTCAAAATTGGTCCCTAGATAAAGCCTTCGTACCTGTTCGTCATCTGCCAATTGCTCCGCAGAGCCGTGTTTGAAGATCTTACCCTCGATCAATAAATAAGCACGATCACAAATAGAGAGGGTTTCATTAACATTATGGTCTGTGATAAGAATTCCAATGTTTTTATACTTCAGTCTTGCTACTACACCTTGAATATCTTCAACAGCAATAGGATCAACACCTGCAAAAGGTTCATCCAATAAGATAAATTTTGGGTCTACAGCCAATGCGCGGGCTATTTCTGTTCTTCTTCTTTCACCACCACTTAAACTGTCGCCATTGTTTTTTCTGACATGATGCAGGTTGAACTCATCCAACAATTGCTCCAGTTTATTGAGACGCTCCTGTTTCGTGAGTTTCGTCATTTCAAGTACCGACAGAATGTTATCCTCCACGCTCAGGCTTCTGAATACACTGGCTTCCTGAGGCAGATAACCGATACCCATCTGTGCTCTCTTGTACATGGGCAGTTTGGTGATATCAGTATCATTCAAGAATACACTGCCTTCATCAGGCTTGATAAGACCTACTACCATATAAAAGGTAGTGGTTTTACCCGCCCCGTTAGGCCCAAGAAGCCCTACGATCTCTCCCTGACGTACATCAATGCTAACATTGTTTACAACAGTTCTTCCTTTGTAACTTTTGAGCAGGTCTTTGGTATGTATCGTAATATTCAAGGGAGATGTTTTTTACAAAACTAAGACATCTGTCTTGCATGCCGTAAAGCCTGTTAGGGATTAACAGATGTTTTTGTAACGAAGACAAGGCTGTATATTGCAGCCATTTAGCACAAAGCATGAAAATTACAGACCATATACAACAGGCAAAAGATACCCTGATCTCTTTTGAAGTGTTGCCCCCTTTAAAAGGGAAGACCATTGTTTCACTATATGATCACCTTGATCCTTTAATGGAATTCAAGCCATCATGGATCAACGTTACCTATCACCGAAGCGAAACCATGTTCAAGAAAAAAGGTGATGGTACTTTTGAAAAAGTGGAAGTAAGGAAACGTCCGGGTACAGTTGGTATTTGTGCTGCTATCATGAACCATTATCAGGTTGATGCAGTACCTCATATCATTTGCGGAGGCTTTACAAAACGTGAAACAGAAGATGCATTGATTGATCTAGATTTTTTAGGGATAGATAATGTGCTGGCATTAAGAGGCGATGCAGCAAAAAATGAAGCCTCTTTCGAACCAGAGCCGAACGGAAATCATTATGCGATAGAATTACTGCAACAGATCAATAACATGAACAATGGTATTTATCTGGATGACGACATTAAGAATGGTGGTAAAACCAAATTCTGTATAGGTGTTGCAGGATATCCTGAAAAACATTTTGAAGCACCCAATCTTGATATTGATCTTCAAAAGCTAAAAGAGAAAGTAGATGCAGGTGCAGAATATATCATGACCCAAATGTTTTTTGATAATCAAAAGTTTTTTGATTTCGTGAAATCATGCAAAGACATGGGCATTAATGTTCCTATTATTCCCGGATTGAAACCAATCACGAATAAAAAACAATTATCAGTTTTACCAAGAATATTTCATGTAGATATTCCTACGGATCTCTCAAACGCTATTATGAAATGTAAAACCGATGCAGATTGTGAACAAGTAGGAACAGAATGGTTGATTCAACAAAGCAAAGAATTAAAAGAATTTGGTGTTCCGGTATTACACTACTACACTTTAGGTAAACCTAAGGTGATTTGGAATGTGGTGAAGGAATTGGTGTAGCACTATGATTTATAAAAATATAGCCACAGATTCACAGATTTTTTATCGTTGAATCTGTGGCTTTATCTTTTAAAGCTTAGATTTTGTTGTGATCAAATCGTCGAATTGCTCTAAACTCAATTGTTTCGCAATGATTCTTTTGTCTTTGTCTAAAAGATATAAAGTAGGCGTTTTAAAAATATCATACAGTTGTCGATAATTAGGAACACCTGCTCGCTCTTCTGCTT
>JBDKEH010000168.1:0-2524 GCA_039795345.1 Bacteroidota bacterium | reverse complement strand
GTAATTTCAAAGGCTCGTCCAATCCGGGTGAAGATACTTCCAGTGAAAACTCTCCTTCCGGATACATTCCTGTTTCCTCGATCAGCTTGTATAGTTTGCGATTGAATGATACACATTTCTCTATAGCCAATCCTTCATCCCCATCCAAAAACACTTTTACATTGTTGGTAGGTTTGATACGAACCGACACACAGAAATAAGCAGGTTCCTCTGCAAGCATGCTTTCTATCAGCTGTTCGATCTTTGTGATTTGAGTTTCTGTTGACATATCTAAATAGAAGAAGGGAACGCTTCCGTTCCCTTCTGTTGTTCTTTTCCTAGTGCAAATGTAGTGTATTTAACCCTTACGCTCCAAATTAACCTGACCTCACCCCCTTTCCCTTGCGGGGATAGGGGTGGCGAGCGAAGCGATGCCGGGGTGAGGTAGTGAGGGTTGTTTTTTTATCTTTGCAATATGATGAAGCTATTATTATGGGGGTTGTTGATTTACTTCCTGTACAATCTGATTTTCAAGTTTGTGGTTCCGGTGAGTAAAGTGGCCTCTCAAATGAAAGGACAGGTAAAGAAAATGCAGGAACAACAAGAAGCCGCCAGAAAGGAATTTGAAGAACAACAAAGATTCCAGCAGCAGGCTGCCAATCAAGCCTCAGCTCCCAAAAAAGATGAGGATTATATTGATTTTGAGGAAGTTAAGTGAATGGAGAAGAGACAAGAAAGAAGAATCAGGGAACAAGGAGGGTACAAGACCCAAGTAGCCAGAATACAAGTTTTACATAGTGCCGGACTTCAGTCCGGCGAAAAAGAGAACAAAAGATTCAACTAACAAGGAGGGCTCCTTTATTAATCTGTCAACTGTCATCTACCAACTATCAACTCACTTAAAACCCCAAATCCAGCACTGTTCTACCATCATTTAACAGAATAGTTTGTAAGCCGGCTTGTTTGGCGCCTTCTATATTCTTGGGGGTGTCATCAATGAATAGTGTTTCTTTCGGATCGAGGTTTTCCAATTCCATGATCTTTAAATAGGAATGAGGATAGGGTTTTCTTAAGCCCAATTCATGGGAATAATAAGCTTTTCGGAAATAATCATTGAAGGATTTCTGCGGAAAATTTTGCTCAAAATTCAATATAAAAGATTGATAATGAATGATATTGGTGTTTGAGAACAGGTAAACAGGGTATTGGTCTGAGATGTTTTCTAACCATTGTAATCGCTCTTTTGGAAAATCTAATAACATGGCATTCCATGCATCTTGAATTGCGTCATTGGATAGATCCATGTTTGTTTCTTTTCTGAATGCTTCATAAAAATCCTCTGGCGAAATGCTTCCTGTTTCTAAAGATTCAAACAAAGCATTTGAAAACTGCTGACTGAAAAGTTGCCCAAAATTTTTGACACCAAGATCTACAAAAGCCTGTTCTGTTTTTTGATAATCGATATTTAAAAAGATACCGCCCAGATCAAACAAGATATTTTTAAATGCACTCATAACAATTCTATCAATTGCAAACTTAGTTTCTTTCTTAGAGGAGAAGGTTAAAAGGATATAATGTTACAAAGAATGTAGTGATCACAATTTCAATACATCAATGATCGCTTTTTCAGTTCCATTGAACGGACCAGAAGCTGCTATCTTTATGGACGCCATTGCTGCACCAAAGAGACCTGCATCATAGTAATTGGCTTTTTGAAAACGTTTGTATAAATATCCTGCCATATACGTATCCCCACAACCGGTTGCATCTACCACCGCTGTTGGCTGTATTGCTGGAACTTCATAAAAATTTCCTTCCGCATAAATCAGTGACCCTTTACTTCCTAATGTAATGATCACTTCTTGAATACCATCATCAGCTAATGATTTAGCAGCATCATAATGATTTGATAACCCGGTCAGCTTTTCAGCTTCTGTTTCATTGGCTTTCAAAATATGGATATAAGGCAGTACTTCTTTTTTGTTGACCCAATCTGTCGCCATCACTTCCTGATTGATCACTTTTCTAAGAAAGCCTTGTACATCTAATGAGATCTTCCCTTTTGTGGAAAGAGATCGTATCAACTCAACAGACATATCATTCGCTAACAAAGGACCCAGATGAAATACCGAAGCTTGTAAATCCATCATATCAGCCGCCAAGAAAGGATCGGCGATGGACAATACTTTTTGTTCTCTATAATCACTCTGATCAGGATAAATATTTTCAAAGTATACGGTGTGTTTGCTAGATAAAACGGTTGTATCAATCCCTGCTTGAATCAGATCATCTACAAAATGATGATCTTCTTTGGCCAATGCAGTTACCAAATGGTATTGAACGGGCATATGTTTGATGGCGTGCGAGAAATAAAAAGAGGTGCCTCCTGCCATGTGTACGGTATGGCGTGGGGTAACAATTTTATCGTGCGTGAGATGGCCTATGCAGCAGATATCGTACATCTTAAATGTTTCTACAAATAAAATGAGAAGATACAGAATAAGCTACAATCTATCGACGCTGGTAGGTTATTGATAGAATTTAA
>JBDKEH010000095.1:0-12918 GCA_039795345.1 Bacteroidota bacterium | reverse complement strand
GGAAAGAAAACAGAGTAAGCAAAAATGGCTTTGACATTGGCATTTCGATGTTCTGCATTGATCTTTTGAAACTTATTCATCTCTCTGTCTTCTGCAGCAAATGCTTGTACCACCTGCATTCCAGTGATATGCTCTTGAACAAATGCATTCAGACTGGCGACCGCATTTCGCACTTTGATAAAGCTTTTGTTCACACTCTCTTTGAAATAGTAAGTAGCGATGATCATGATCGGAAACGGAGCCAGACTGATGAGTGTCAAACGCCAATCCATCCAGAACATGGTTGCGAGTGTAATAATAATCGTAAGAAGATCAGCGATAATGGGAATAAGCCCATCGGAAAAAATATCATTGATCCTTTCAATGTCATCAATGGTTCTGGTTGTAAGTGTACCAATCGGCGTTTTATCGAACTGACGCAGATTCAATCCCAATATCTTTTTATACACCGCTATTCGCATGTCTTTTACTACATGTTGTCCCATCGATGCCGTCATAAAACTAAAAATGAAACGGATGGATGTTTCAATGATCAGAAATACAATTTGGAAAAGCGTAACAGCTATAATAAAGCGACTGGCATCTGAGAGATCGGTATTGAAAAGAACCGACTCTAACCAAGCGGGAATATGAATGGCTTTACCGCTTGCCCTGTCAACTGTCAGCTGAATCAAATAAGGTCTGATAGGCGCAAACAAAGCCATTACTACAGCTAATACCAAACTGAGATAGAACATACCTCTGTAGGGCCTTACAAAATGAAATACCCTGCCCAGCAAGGAAAAATCAAATACCTTCTTTTTACTCGTTTCAGTCATGACAGCTGTCAAAGGTAACAACAAAGGCGGGGCAGTGTTTACCGATGCTGTAATTTTTGAGGGAGTCCATGGTCGATGGTCCATGGACCATGGCGTATAGACCATAGCATATGTTCATAGCATATGGTTAATTGCTTTTTTCAATTAGATCAATGCAAGCTGCAATTTTCCATTTCTCTTTTCCTACTATTTGCCATGAACCATATGCCATGATCCATGGACCATCGACCATGGACCATGGACCAAAGACTATCCGTATATTCGTATTCAGATATGGAGCAAGCGAAAGATACTACTGCGGAGGTGGTTTTACCTCGTTATAACCTGAACCCTGATCAGGAAAAAAATGAAATATTAAGACATTACCGTGCCCTTTTACGAAGTCTGAAATCTAAACTAAAAAAAGGCGATAAAGAATTGGTTCGTCATGCTTTTCAAATGGCTGCTGATGCTCATAAGACCATGCGCAGGAAAAGTGGTGAACCTTACATACTTCATCCCATAGCTGTTGCTATGATTTGTGTGGAAGAAATCGGACTTGGTGTAAGAAGTACCATTTGCGCATTATTACATGATACAGTTGAAGACACGGATATTTCACTGGAAGATATTGAAAGAGAATTCGGGACAGAGATCGCAAGAATTGTAGATGGTTTGACCAAGATCTCTACCGTAATGGACACCAATACTTCTCAGCAAGCAGAGAATTTCAAGAAGATCCTTTTAACACTTACTGATGACCCGCGAGTGATCCTGATCAAGCTAGCAGACCGTTTGCACAATATGCGAACATTGGATCACATGAAGCGTGAAAAGCAATTGAAGATCGCTTCGGAAACGGTTTGGGTGTATGCGCCTTTGGCACACAGAATGGGATTATACAATATCAAGACCGAGCTGGAAGATCTGTCCATGAAATACATGGAACCGGAAGCTTATCGGGATATTGCTAAGAAACTCGCTGAGACCAAAAGAGAAAGAACTCGTTACATCAATGAGTTTATTCGTCCGATAAAAGAAAAAATGCAGGCTGCCAACTTCAATTTTGAAATCTATGGCCGTCCAAAAAGTATACACTCTATTTGGAACAAGATTAAAAAGAAGGGAGTGGCTTTTGAAGAGGTATATGATCTCTTCGCTATTCGTGTAATATTGGATTCCCCTACGGAAAAAGAAAAGGAAGATTGTTGGAAAGTGTATTCCATGATCACAGATGAATATATGCCTTCTCCCGAACGTTTGCGTGATTGGCTCAGTAACCCAAAAAGTAACGGTTATGAAGCTTTACACACCACTGTGATGGGACCTCAGGGCAAATGGGTAGAGGTACAGATTCGCACGAAACGTATGAATGAGATCGCGGAAAAAGGTCTAGCAGCCCATTACAAATACAAGGAAGGGAATAATGAAGAAGATAGATTCGATAAATGGTTTGGCCAGATCAGAGAAGTATTGAGTACACAGGATACTGAAGGTGTTGATTTCCTACAAGATTTCAAAACCTCATTCCTTGCAGAAGAAATTTATGTGTACACACCCAAAGGAGAAGTCAAAATGCTTCCTATGGGAAGTACAGCGCTTGATTTTGCGTTTTCCATTCACTCGGCCATCGGCAGTAAATGTATTGGCGCCAAAGTACACCACAAACTGGTTCCGATCAGTCATAAGTTAAGAAGTGGCGATCAAATTGAGATCATCACCAGTAATAAACAAAAACCATCGGAAGATTGGCTGGGTTTTGTGGTAACGGCCAAAGCAAGAAATAAGATCAAAGATGCTCTTCGTGAAGAAAAGAGAAAAGTAGCAGAAGATGGGAAATACCTGCTCCAAAGAAAACTGGAAAGTATGGGTGCGGCATATAGTCAGTATAATATCGAAGAACTGGTTCAATATTATAAACTCCCTTCATCACTCGATCTTCATTATAGAATTGCCACCAAAGTTCTGGATCTGAAAGAGTTGAAAGATTTTCAGGTTTTAGGTGATAAAATAGAAATTCCGAAACCCAAACCTGTTATTCAGGAGATTGTCACAGATCCTACACAAAAAACTTACAGTAAGAAAGAATCCGAGTTGATCATTTTTGGCGAAAGCAGTGATAAGATCATGTACACATTGGCCAAATGCTGCAACCCGATTCCGGGTGATGATGTATTTGGTTTTGTAAGTACAGGAAAAGGACTGATCATTCATAGAACCGGTTGTCCGAATGCCGCACAACTACTTGCTAATTATGGTCACAGAGTGGTGAAGACAAAATGGGCTAAAAATAAAGAGATCTCATTCTTAACCGGACTTAAGATCATTGGTTTGGATGATGTGGGCGTAGTGAATAAAATCACAAACGTTATCAGCGGTGATCTTCGGATCAATATTGCAGGTTTAACCATTGAATCCAGTGAAGGCTTATTCGAAGGAACCATCAAAATATTTGTACACGATAAAGAAGAGTTAGAAGAATTGGTCGACAGACTGAAATCCCTCAACGGTATTCAGCGTGTGGATCGATTTGATACGGAAAGTGAGAAATGACATTAGAGTTGACAGATATTAGTTGACAGTTGATAGAAAGAAGAAAGACTAGTTTTCCTGTCAACTGTCAACTAACAACTGTCAACTTCCTACCCCTAAAAATATTCTTCCCAAAACCCCAAACTATCTCCTATTTTTGCCGCGATTCAAAGCAAACTTATGGTGGACGTTTTACTGGGTTTACAGTGGGGTGATGAGGGTAAAGGAAAGATCGTAGATTACTTCGCACCCAAATATGATATCATTGCCCGTTTTCAGGGCGGTCCGAATGCAGGACATACCTTATATGTGAATGGACAAAAAATGGTGTTGCACCAGATACCTTCAGGTATTTTTCATCAACATATTATAAATATTATTGGTAATGGTGTAGTACTTGATCCGGTAACATTAAAGCGCGAATGTGATGCAGTAGCTGCTTATGGCATTGATGTTCGTAAGAATTTATTTATTTCACAAAGAACCAATCTTATCGTTCCTTCCCATCGCGCTTTGGATAAAGCATCAGAATTACAAAAAGGTGATGCTAAGATCGGATCAACCTTAAAAGGTATCGGCCCCGCTTACATGGATAAGACTGGGAGAAATGCATTGAGAGTAGGTGATATTTTAAGTCCTTCATTTGATACTCAATACAAAGAACTACGTGCCAAGCATCAGACACTGCTGAACAATTTTAATTTTACAGAAGATATTTCTGCGTCTGAAAAAGAGTTCTTTGAAGCAATCGAGTTTTTGAGAACATTGAACATTATCAATTGCGAATATTTTATCAATAAAAGTCTGGCAGAGGGTAAAAAAGTGTTGGCAGAAGGTGCTCAGGGGAGTATGCTGGATGTTGATTTTGGTACATTCCCATTTGTGACCTCATCTAATACTATCTCTGCAGGTGTTTGTACAGGTTTAGGTGTTTCGCCAAAACAGATCAATGAAGTATTGGGTGTAACTAAAGCTTATTGCACTCGCGTAGGCGGCGGACCTTTCCCTACGGAATTAAATGATGCTACCGGGGAAGAATTAAGAAAAATTGGAAGTGAATTTGGTGCTACTACCGGACGCCCACGTCGTTGTGGATGGATTGATCTGGTAGCTTTAAAATTCGCTTGTATGATCAATGGTGTAACGCAATTGATCATGACCAAAGCAGATGTGTTAGATAGTTTCGATACATTGAATGTATGTACAGCGTACAAAATCAATGGTCAAGAACATACAGAAGTTCCATTTCAGATGTCTGGCGTTGATATAGAACCTGTTTTGAAAAGTTTTTCCGGCTGGAAAATCGATACTACTGGTATTAAAGATGCCGCATCTTTACCGGGAACCATGACCAATTATATCGATTTCATCAACAATTATGTTGGTGCACCTGTTAAATACGTTTCGAACGGACCAGGCAGAGAACAGATTGTGGCCATTTAGTTTGTGGCATCGCATTTGTTACAAAAAAATTTTTTTGGTTAATCAGAATTTGCGTTGAAATTTTACGCAGTTAATCTTATTGGAAATATGGCAGCAAGATCTGATAAGGATAAAAAATCCTCCACCCCGAAGAAAGCAGCACCAAAAAGTGCTGGTGAGAAACCGTCTCCAAAAAGCAAAAAGCAAATGGAAGACGATGATGATGATTTGGAAGATGATGATGATGAGATGGATCTCAAAGCTTCTTCCAAAAAAACCGCATCTAAATCTTCGTCTAAGAAATCAAAATCTGATGACGATGATGAAGACGAAGATGACATTGATGATGAATCTGATGATTGGGAAAAATCAGAAGATGAAGAGGATGATTGGGATCCTGACTTCGATGAATTTGATATTCCTAAAAGCAAAGGGAAGAAAAGTACAGGTGGCGCCAAGAAAAAAGGCGATGACGATGATGACTTTAGTCTCGATGAAGACTTCAAAGAATTCGACCTCTTTGATGATAAAGCGGGCGGATTTGATGATGATGACGATGATGATTTTTAATTGGCTTAAATAAGCGATCTATCACTTATACTTTCTCTATAACAGATAGTAAAAAAATCAAGCAGCAAATGTTGAGCTGGGCAAACCGGTTCAACATTTGTTGTTTTCTGGACAACCATCAATACCAAAGTTCCGAATCAGTTGTAGAATGTATGCTGGCTTGTGGCATAACTGCTACGTTGCCTATGGATGCGACATTGGAAAATCTTGACCACTTTATTCATAACCATTCCGGTAAATGGATTTTTGGCCATCTGGGATATGATATCAAGAACCAAATAGAACCATTAAATTCCAATCATCCTGACAGCATACAATTCCCTGATCTTTTCTTTTTTGTTCCTGCTACAGTCATTTCATTAAAAGACGATACACTCCACATTGATGTGTATGATGATGAGGATGCATCAGCGATTTATCAAGCGATTATAAACACAACAATTGTAACGTCGCTTCATCAATCCGCTATTACCATACGACCAAGGATGAGCAGGGAACAATACCTGGCAACGATTCGACAATTGAAACATCATATACAACGCGGCGATTGTTATGAGATCAATTTTTGTCAGGAATTTTATGCAACTGATATCAGCATAGATCCGATTGGTTTGTATCAGCAATTGACCCATATTTCCCCTAACCCTTTTGCATGCTACTATCGGCTCACCGACAAATACCTTCTTTGTGCCAGCCCGGAACGTTTTCTGCAAAAAAAGGGTGATCGTTTAGTCTCACAACCTATCAAAGGGACTATTCCAAGAAATCATTCAGACCATGAGACAGATCAACTATTGATCGAAGAATTAAAGAACAGTGAGAAAGACAAAAGTGAAAATGTAATGGTAGTAGACCTGGTTCGTAATGATCTTAGTAAAGTTTGCCAACAAGGATCCGTTGAAGTAACAGAGCTATTTGGTATTTATAGTTTCCCGCAAGTACATCAGATGATCTCAACCGTTGAAGGAGATCTCAATCCATCCTACCGCTTCTCTGATATCATCAAAGCTTGTTTTCCCATGGGTAGTATGACGGGCGCTCCTAAGAAAAGAGTGATGGAGCTGATCGAACAATACGAACAAAGTAAAAGAGGATTGTACTCAGGAGCAGTAGGGTATATTAGTCCGTCCGGTGATTTTGATTTTAATGTTGTGATCCGAAGTATTTTATATAATAGCAGTAACCGATACTTGGGTTATCAGGTAGGCGGAGGCATCACTTTTTATAGTGAACCTGAAAAAGAATATGAAGAATGTCTGGTGAAAGCAACAGCTATTCGAAAAGTGCTGGAAGGGTAATAAAACTATTTCGAAGTGGAAGCACTTTCCAGTAATGATTTTAATGACTCCATAAGCAGTTGCTGTTTTCTTGCTTGAAATACCTGCTCTTTATCCTTCAGTATACGCATGGAATATTTTTTTCCTTCTGCAAGTATTTTATCAAAATTGGGATTCCATCTGTTAAACTGATTCAAGTTCATCAATAATGCATTGGAAACAATTAGAGAATTGTATCTACCCGCAATTTCAACTACTGTAGAGTTATTGAGTTCGTCGGTTGAAAGTTGAACTGTTTCGGAGGATTGTAAAGTAGCCTTTTTTTGTTCTGTTTCAGCAGCAGTCATGGTTGTCCAACCACCACTCCCTTCAAATGCGTAATGGGTACCAATGAATTTCTTAACATGATTTCGTGTTTCTTCCGGAAGATGATACTGAAGATCCCAGAAATCGCGGCTACCAGATTTTCTGATCGCTTGTTTAATTCTTCCGGCACCTGCATTGTAAGCTGCTACAACCAAAAGCCAATCATTGAATTCAGCGTATAATTCGCGCATTAGTTTAGCGGCAGCATGCGTGCTTTTATAATAATCCAATCTTTCATCTACAGTGCCAACACGCAAACCAAAACGTTTTGCTTCATAAGGCATCAACTGCCAAGGACCGGCAGCCCCAGCCCATGAAACCACATTCGAGCCCAAATGACTTTCAATCACACTCAGGTATTTCATTTCTCTTGGTAGACCATACACTGTAAGAACATTATCATATAGATCGAAATAAGGTTTACCCCAGCTTTTCATTTTTTCGAGGCTCTCTCCATTTTTTCGAACATATTCCTGTACAAATGCTACAGCTCTTGGATTCAGTTGAGCTTCATAAGGCTTAGAAGCATCAAATTTTTGTGCTGTAAATAAGCTTTTAAAGCCACTCTTGTCATTCAAGGTAGAATCGTTCCCTGCTACAGATGAACCAATATTGGCGGCTCTAAATGACATCATCCCCAATGAACCTGCCACAAAAGCAAAGCAGACCAACAATGCTTTGCTGGTGCTGATATGACTTTGTATGCTGATACCAAACCACTTCATGTGATCAAATCCTTTAATTATCAATAAGTTCAGTAATGGGTTGCAGTAAGTTGGGTTTTGCTCAAAACAGTGGGTCTACTACTCAGACAATTCCAAAAACTGTTTTGAAAGGCGGAGCAAAGATACCTCATCGTTCTGAGAAGTCATAATTTGCAGGCCAAAGGGCATACCATTGGGGTGTTGGAACAAAGGAATAGAAATTGCAGGGATTCCGACGAGATTAGCGAATACCGTATAGATATCCCCTAAAAACATGGCGAGCTGATCATCCTGCAGTTCTCCGATACGGTAAGCAGGCGCAGGTACAGTAGGAGATATGATGGCATCGTAAGAAGCAAAAACAGTATCCGTGAGTAGTTGTAATTTCTTTCTAACTTGCTGAGCCTTAGTAAAATAGGCATCATAATAACCCGCACTAAGTACAAATGTACCCAGCATGATCCGACGTTTCACTTCCTTCCCAAAACCTTCACTTCTGGAGCGTTTGTAAAAGTCTGTAAGATCATTGGTGGGTTGAGCCGATCGATGCCCAAATCTCACCCCATCAAAGCGTGAAAGATTGCTGGAAGCTTCTGCGGTTGTTAACACATAGTAAGTTGGCACGACATACTCAAGTAATTCGAAATCAACAGGTTCTACAATATGCCCGCGAGCTGTTAATTTTTTGATAAAGCCCTCTGTAGCCTCTTTGATAGCCGGGTCTAAACCGGGATGATCCAGGGCTTCTTTGAAATAAGCGATTCTTTTGGGTTGATCGTCTATTCTATCAATTGCAGCAGTATAATCGGGTACCGGTAATTGAGAAACAGTACTATCAAATTCATCTGCACCGGCAATGGTTTGAAGTATGAGTGAAACATCTTCAATGTTTTTTCCCAAAATGCCGATCTGATCAAAAGAAGAAGCATAGGCAATTAAACCATAGCGCGATATCCTGCCATAGCCGGGCTTCAATCCGATAATACCACAGAAATCTGCTGGCTGTCGAACAGAGCCTCCTGTATCACTTCCTAGGCTAATCATACAATGACCGGCCTGAACAGCTACAGCGGAGCCGCCTGAAGATCCACCTGGAACGCGGGTTGCATCCAAGGCATTTTTTACCGGACCGAAAGCAGAATGTTCATTGCTACTGCCCATAGCAAACTCATCGCAATTTTGTCTGCCGATGATGATGGCACCTGCATCCAACAGTTTTTGTGTGGCTGTGGCATTATAAACAGAAACGAAGTTCTCCAGAATACGAGAAGAGGCGCTCACCTGATGATCTTTATAACAGATCACATCTTTCAATCCAACCACTACCCCATGTAAAGGAGATAGTGATTTACCAGATTGTCTTTCTTCATCCAATTGAGTGGCTTTAAGCAACGCTTCATCAGCATATACTTCCAACCAGGCGTTAAGATGCTGGTCTTGTGCTATCCTATCCACATAAAAACGAACGGCCTCCACACAGGTGGTTTGGCCGTTCTGTAATGCTTTATGATAGTCTTTGATTGTGCTAAAACGAAACAAAGGCTAAAAGGCTTTTTTTGAATGAAAAACTATTGTGCAGCCTGGTCCTTCTCTTTGATGCCTTCTTCCAGTTCTTTTTTCACGTTGTTCTTGGCGTCATTGAATTCACGAATACCCTTGCCCAATCCACGCATGAATTCGGGGATCTTTCTACCACCAAACAATACCAGTACCACCACTGCGATCAATAAAATTTCCTGAAATCCTAAATTACCCATAAAATATGTTTTGAGGATACCAAAGGTAAGGTAAAACAATAGTGATTTATCTATTTTAACATCAAAGTTTATGGATAATTATTTGACCGATAGATCCATAAAAAAAGCGGAAACCGATGTTCTCGATTTCCGCTTTTACAAATACCTTATTCAGATTAGAATCTTTTTTCCTTGATACGGGCACTCTTACCACTACGCTCACGCAGGTAATACAATTTAGCACGACGTACTTTACCTGTCTTATTCAGAACGATAGAATCGATGTTTGGAGAAAGGATAGGGAACAAACGCTCTACACCTACTCCATCAGAGATCTTACGTACAGTAAAAGAAGCAGTAGCTCCATTACCCTGTAATTTGATCACATCACCACGGAAGCTCTGGATACGCTCCTTACCACCTTCAATAATTTTATAGTTAACAGTGATATTATCACCTGCTTTGAACTTAGGATATTCTTTCTTAACCGTTAACTGCTCGTGTACAAACTGAACTGCTGCGTTCATAACATTTAATTTTTGCGGACGGCAAAGGTAAGGATGGGGGCGGGATTCTCCAAAAGTTTTTGAGCCTTGAGCTGCGAGCTTTGAGCCATGAGCTTTACTTGGTTAATCTATTAATGAATCCTATTAGCATCTTTTGCTCTTCGTCAATTTTATAAAGTATTGATTTTCTTGTATTTAAGATCCCAAAATTAAGCACTTCAGCCAATAGAATATGTGTTTCAAGTTCAAAACAAGACCCAAGAGAAATTTGTAGAAAATGGGCGTACTCATTATCACTTTTTCTACTACTTCCCTCCGCTATATTCGCTGAATAGAACTTGCAGACCTTGTTATTTGACTAATCAATCCATATTTTTCTTCTTTTGGAAACGCTCTAACCAATTCATAACATAGGAGGGTAATTTCCATTCCTTGCTGCCATACCTTAAGACGTTTAAAATCTTTCATCGCCAAAATATT
Source organism: Bacteroidota bacterium (assembly GCA_039795345.1). GTDB lineage: Bacteria > Bacteroidota > Bacteroidia > Chitinophagales > Chitinophagaceae > Sediminibacterium. The sequence continues at coordinate 2,528 of JBDKEH010000095.1, read as the reverse complement.
TGACTGCAAAATACCCCATACCTATACGGTAGATACGGAGTACACTAATCAATATAAATCAATAAAAAACCACCTCGAAATCCAAGGTGGTTTAAAAATCAAATGATAAAAGCTCGTAGCTCGAGGCTAATAGCTCATAGCTTACCTCGCTACATTCACCGCTCTCTTTTCACGTATCACTGTAACCTTGATCTGACCCGGATAGGTCATTTCGGTTTGAATTTTTTGAGCGATTTCGAAGCTGAGCTTGTCACTATCACCATCGGTTACTTTTTCTGCTTCTACGATCACACGCAACTCTCTTCCGGCCTGAATAGCGTAGGCTTTTTCAACACCTTGATAGGCCAAGGCCAGATTTTCAAGGTCTTTGATTCGCTGTAAATATTGTTGCATGATCTCACGACGCGCACCCGGACGAGCACCGCTGATGGCATCGCATGCCTGTACGATCGGAGAGATTACATATAACATTTCCATTTCATCATGGTGTGCACCAATGGCATTGACTACTGCCGGATTCTCACCATATTTCTCAGCAAGCTTTGCACCCAGCAATGCGTGGCTCAATTCAGTTTCTTCATCAGGAACTTTTCCGATATCGTGTAACAGACCTGCACGCTTGGCCAACTTAGGATTCATACCTAATTCAGCCGCCATGATGCCACATAGATTAGCAGTTTCACGGCTATGCATCAACAAGTTTTGTCCGTAAGAAGAACGGAACCTCATTTTTCCAACGATACGAATCAGTTCTTTGTGCAATCCATGGATACCCATTTCAATCACCGTACGCTCTCCTATTTCCATTACCTGTTCTTCTAACTGACGTCGGGTTTTTTCTACCACTTCTTCAATACGAGCGGGGTGAATTCTTCCATCAGCCACCAATCGCTGTAAACTCAATCTCGCGATCTCTCTTCTCAATGGATCGAAAGAAGAAAGAATAATAGCTTCCGGTGTATCATCCACAATCAGGTCTACGCCCGTTGCAGCTTCAATGGCACGGATATTTCTACCTTCTCTACCAATGATCTGACCTTTGATCTCATCTGTTTCCAGATTGAACACAGTGACGGTGTTTTCAATGGTTTGTTCTGCAGCAGTACGCTGAATAGTTTGAATGACGATTTTACGGGCTTCTTTATTCGCCTTCTGTTTCGCATCTTCAATGATCTCTTGCTGCAGCGTAAGTGCTCTGGTTTGCGCCTCCTGGCGAAGACTTTCAACCAACTGCGCTCTTGCCTCTTCCGCACTAAGTCCGGCTATTTTTTCTAATCGACGAATATGCTCTTCCTGATGCTTTTCAAGTTCTGTACGCTTCAGATTTACCACTTCGATCTGACGATTGAGGTTTTCTTTGATGGCCTCATTTTCTTTGATCTGCTTGTCTAATGCAGTTTCTTTCTGGTTGATCGATATCTCTTTCTGTTTCGCACGATTCTCTGACTCACTGATCTTACGATTGCGCTCATTCACCTCACGCTCATGCTCAGCCTTTAACTGAACAAAGCGCTCTTTAGCTTCGAGCTGTTTTTCCTTTTTAATGGTTTCAGCCCTAAGCTCAGCTTCTTTCAGAATGTTTTGCGCCTGTAAATTGGCTTCGTCAACTTGTTTTTGGGTGTTTTTGGCAAAGATGAATTTCCCTGCAATCAATCCCACAATGAGTGCCACAGCTGCGGCTATGATCAAGACTAGCGTCTGGTCCATGTTGTAGTTCGTTTTTTAAATAGTTCAAAATCATTGATTCACAATAACACATCACAATTTACCATAATGAGTAAACGGATAGAAGCGAAGATAATTAAATACGTAGAAGAAAAGTGAAATCTGTTTAGAATAGTCCATAGCTTATAGTCTATGGACCATGGTCTATGGTCTATGGACCATTATATTCCGTCTTCCATGGCTTTATCGAGCTGACGTTCAAGAGCGGCCAACTTTTGTGAGGCTTCTTGCCATTTTACTAGTTCAATACCGCTTTGGTTTTGCTCGGTAGCGAACCAAAGTAGCACCATCGAAACATAATCTTGCATGTCTTTGCCTGCCAGATTGGTCCTGAATTCAGCAATCTTATCATTGATCAGTGCGGCCGTTTTACGCACCATCTCCTCATCCTTGGGCTCAATACGAAGACGGTAATTGCGATCGGCGATGACAATATTGACAGGGATTAAATCAGACATGTTATCAGGTATTTAGAAGCGCTAAACATTTATCAATTTCTTTCAGGTATCCATTGATCCGCTTTTCCAATAGTGCTTTTTCTTCCGGAGATTGCGCCGTAGTACTTAGTTTCAGCGCATCCATTTGTTGACGAAGTGCTGCAACAGTAGCTTCTTTTTCCAATAACAACTGTTTACTTTTTTCCAACTCTTTCGTCAATCGCTGGTTCTCCTTCACCAACACTTGTTGATGACGCAACAACTGCTGTAGCTTATCCTGAATATTTTTTATGTGCAGATCAAGATCTAACATCTCTCTAAGATAGTTTCATTTTTAGGGGTTACAACATTTTTAGTGCACTTGTT
>JBDKEH010000055.1:0-8565 GCA_039795345.1 Bacteroidota bacterium | reverse complement strand
TATGTATCACCGGACAAGTTTTTGCTCATTTACTTGGAACGGATGCATTTCAGGAAACAGATGTGATCAATATTACAACGCCGGTTACAAAATGGAATTATCAGATCACAGATGCTTGTGAGATTCCGGAGGTATTGGCCAAAGCTTTTTATATCGCAAGAAGTGGAAGACCGGGGCCTGTACTGATCGACATCACAAAGAATGCACAGCTGCAGCTATTTGAATATACCGGATACCACAGTTGTGATCATATCAGAAGTTATCGTCCCAAACCATATATCAGAAAAGAATTCATTGAAGCCGCTGCAGCATTGATCAATACAGCAAAGAAACCTTTTGTAGTATTTGGTCAGGGTGTGATACTCGGTAAAGCAGAACAAGAACTAAAAACTTTTCTAGAGAAATCAGGAATACCTGCTGCATGGACGATCCTTGGTTTAAGTGCATTGCCAACTGATCATCCGCTGAATATGGGGATGTTAGGAATGCATGGTAATTATGGCCCCAATGTACTCACCAATGAATGTGATGTATTGATCGCTATTGGAATGCGCTTTGATGACAGGGTTACAGGGCGATTGGACAAGTATGCTAAACAAGCAAAAGTTATTCATCTGGATATTGATCCTTCTGAAATCGATAAAAATGTAAAAGCAACAGTAGGTGTATGGGGCGATTGTAAGGAAACACTGCCTATGTTAACTCGCCTCATCGAAACAAAAGGGTATCCACAATGGATCGATACATTCAGAGCCTATCAAAAAGAAGAGGAGAATGAAGTAATAGCCAAGGAACTCAATCCGATTGCAGAACAGATTTCTATGGGCGAAGTATTACGTGTGTTGAATGAGTTAACACAAGGAGCAGCCATCGTAGTATCAGATGTTGGTCAACATCAAATGGTGGCTTGCAGATATGCAAAATTCAATCAAACCAGAAGTAATATCACATCAGGTGGCTTAGGTACCATGGGATTTGCATTGCCTGCAGCTATTGGAGCAAAATTTGGAGCACCGGATAGAACAGTTGTAGCCATTATTGGTGATGGTGGTATTCAAATGACGATTCAGGAATTGGGAACCATCATGCAAACAGGTATTGATGTTAAAATATTGATCCTTAACAATCAATTTTTAGGCATGGTACGCCAATGGCAACAACTGTTTCATGACAAGCGCTATTCTTTTGTAGACATAGCTAGTCCGGATTATGTAATCGTAGCCAAAGGATACGGTATCAGTGGCGAAACCGTAAAAGCTAGAAACGATTTAAAAGAGGCCGTACAGCGTATGCTTTCACATAAAGGATCTTATTTGTTAGAAGTGATGGTCGGAAAAGAAAATAATGTATTTCCAATGGTACCACAAGGATGTAGTGTCAGTGAAATCAGATTAAAATAATTGTATGCAAAAACAAGAATTTACCATAACGGTCTATACAGAGAATCATATTGGTTTACTGAATCGTATTGCGATCATCTTCTCCAGAAGAAAGATCAATATTGAAAGTTTGAATACTTCTCCTTCAGAAGTAGAAGGCATTCACCGTTTCACCATTGTTATTGATGAGTTGGAAGAAGTGGTTAGAAAATTAGTTCGTCAGATCGAAAAACAAGTAGAAGTATTGAAAGCCTATTACAATACCAATGATGAGATCATTTGGCAGGAATTGGCATTGTACAAAGTATCAACAGACGAAATCGCAGAGAAAGTAAAAGTTGAGCGTCTGTTGCGTGAGTATGGAGCCAGAGCTGTAGTGATCAGAAAAGACTATACCATTTTTGAAACCAGTGGTCATAGAGAAGAAACTAATAGACTGATCAATGTACTCGAACCTTACGGGCTCATCGAATTTGTTCGAAGTGCACGCGTTGCGATCATTAAAGCGAGTAGTGGTTTTCATGAAAAGATCAAAGAATTTGAAGCTACAGATCCGGGTGGTGATTTAATGGGAAATGAGTACTTGGGAAAACAAGAAGAAGTATTTACGATGTAATCAACCCAATTTATTAAATATAAAACAAGTAACATGGCAAAGTTAAATTTTGGAGGAGTTGTTGAAAATGTAGTTACCAGAGAAGAGTTTCCTCTGGAGAAAGCACAAGAGGTATTAAAAGATGAAGTAGTAGCAGTGATCGGATACGGTGTTCAAGGTCCGGGTCAGGCGTTGAATCAAAAAGAAAATGGTATCAATGTCATTGTCGGACAAAGAAAAAACTCAAAGAGCTGGGATAAAGCTGTTCGAGATGGCTTTGTTCCGGGAGAGTCTTTGTTTGAAATTGAAGAAGCTTTACAAAGAGGCACTATCATTTGTTATCTGTTAAGTGATGCAGCACAAATCAAGTTATGGCCAACGGTACAAAAATATTTGACACCAGGAAAGGCTTTGTACTTCTCTCACGGATTTGGTGTAACCTATAAAGAACAAACAGGGATCGTTCCACCTAAAGATGTTGATGTATTTCTGGTTGCACCCAAGGGCTCGGGCACTTCTTTACGGAGAATGTTTTTACAAGGAAGAGGATTGAATAGTAGCTATGCCATTTTTCAGGATGCTACGGGAAAAGCCTTTGATCGTGTAGTTGCTTTAGGTATTGCCATTGGAAGTGGTTATTTATTTGAAACGGATTTCAAAAAAGAAGTATACAGTGATCTTACAGGTGAAAGAGGAACATTGATGGGAGCAATTCAAGGAATTTTTGCGGCACAATACCAGGTGTTACGTTCTAAAGGGCATTCTCCATCAGAAGCATTCAATGAAACTGTGGAAGAGCTAACGCAGTCACTCATGCCGCTAGTAGCTGAAAACGGAATGGATTGGATGTATGCGAATTGTTCAACAACAGCACAAAGAGGCGCATTGGATTGGTGGAAAAAATTCAGAGATGCTACATTGCCCGTATTTACTGAGTTGTATGATAGTGTTGCAACCGGAAAGGAAGCAGCAAAATCTATCGAAAGTAATAGTAAGATAGATTACAGAGAAAAACTAGAGGAAGAGCTAAAGGAACTACGTGAAAGCGAATTATGGCAGGCAGGTAAAACGGTAAGAAGTCTTCGCCCGGAAAATCAAAAAGTAGAAGAAGCAGTAGCGCTCTCTTAATACAAAAAGGATCAAAGTGATTTGCATTTGATTGATTTCACTGAAGCAGCTAACCAACATAGTACTTGATCAGCAAAATGCATATAAGATTGCTAACTACTCTTTTTATTGAAATAGACGATAAATACACTTCCTTTATCCACTTCACTTGTGGCAGTGATGGATCCACCCATCGCTTCCACTTGTGTTTTCGTAATAAAAAGTCCCACTCCCTTTGCCTCTGCATGTTTATGAAAAGTCTTGTTCAATCCAAAAAGTTTATCAGCATGTCTTTTTAAGTCAATTCCCATTCCATTATCACTGAATTTTAATGTTAGTATTCCATCTTGAAACAGCGTTTCCGCATGTATCACAGGTGTTCTGTGGGGAGATTTGTACTTGAGGGAATTAGATAATAAATTTTGTAAAATACTTTCAAGATATAGACGTGGATAGTCAATGGTGGGGGCTTTTGAAAAATTATAACTTACTACAGCTTCTGTCTCCAGTATCTTACCCGCCATACTTTCTTTTACTTTTTTGAATACATCTTCAAAAAGGAGGACCTCTCTCTTTTTATCGGTATCTTCTTGAATTTTCAATGCATCAACTAATTCATTAAGCGTTTCTGAAAGATTATGGATGACTATTTCAAATTTCTCAAATAGCAATGCTTTTTCTTCATTGGTTTGGCTTTCTTTATAGAGCCATAAAAGTGAATTAAGATTACTCACAGGAGAGCGAAGGTTATGAGAAGTGATGTGCGCAAAATTTAGCAATTGCTGATTTTTCCTTTGAAGTTGTGATGATAATATCTCTTGTTCTGTTTTTGCATTCTTCATTTCCGTGAAATCTGTTGCTACACAGCAAATAGCAAATACCTCGTTACGTTCATCAAGTAAAGGGAATTTATTGGTAAGCATCGTTTTCTGATATCCATTCGCCGGAATACTTACTTCTGAGGTTATCCCTTGTTTTGTCCGGATAATATCATTTTCGTCACTGGTAAGTTGATCAGCAATTTCTTTTGGAAAAAGGTCATAAGCATTTTTGCCAATCATTGCCGTAACTTCTTTATTGAAATCATTGGCAAATCTTTTGTTTGCAAGTATGTATTTGCCGGATATATCTTTTACAAATATTGCAGCAGATGTATTATTGATAATGGCATTTAATAATTGTTCTTTTCTTTTAAGCTCATCTGTTCTTTGTAAAACTAATTCTTCCAGATTTTTATTTAAAGCCTCAAGCTTTTCTTCTGCCAAGGTCTTTCCGAAATTAATTTTGTTTAATTGTTTAGCTGAGATACTAATTAATAACAGGCCCACCAAAATAAAGGAAGTGGCGAATATGCCAATACCAAACTCTACACTCACCAGCTGAGATCTATGCAGATAAATTCTGATCAAGCTTAAAATAATGATTGAAATGGTCAAAGTTGGGAATAACTGACGTACCATTCGATTGCCAATCTTCTCACCTGTAAATAAACCCGTAATTCCTAAGTCTTTATTGATGAGTGAACCTGCAATTGATATCATTAGGAAAGCTATGGCAGTATGTATCGCCATAGATCCAATCTCAGATAACTTATAAAATATGGGAACACTCAATAAATATCCAACGATTGCTATGAATCCTATGAGTGATATGATATGCAGCAAATACTGGGCACATTTTCTCCAAAAAATCCGGCTGCTTTGTATCAAACAAAACGAAATACCTAATAAAGTAAATGAAAAGGCGGTTCCCCTAGCCATTCTGCCGGGAAAAGAGTCAATGGATGGGATAAATAAAAAATCTTTAACGATGAATTCATCAATATTTAAGTTGAATTGAAATTCATATTGAAGTAAAGTGATCAATCCGAATAGTGATATAAATAGACATAATATCCTATTTAGAAGCTTTCTTTTGTTTACTAAAATCAGGTATAGTTCAACGGATGACAAGATGAAAAGTAAAGATGTGTTTACTTTCATATTTGCATAACCAGGAATAATACTGGTTAGCGAAGGGATGTTTAAGAGCCAACCACTTAGTACCATTAAACCTAAAGCAAATACAATGATGCAAATAGATTTAACAATAAATATTATTCTCTCTTGACTCATGTCTCAAAAAACCATTCTGGTATGGTAAAATAACATTAATTATTCAGATTGTAAATTGATCTGTCATGTTTTTAAGCAAGAATTAAACAAAAAGGTTTTCTGAAGCGTATAGTGTGAAAGGGTTAGCTTTACTACACGTCTTCCAAGACAGCAGTAACCGATATCTCGCAATGATTCAGAAATCAAGCATACAACTTTTACGGTTTCCTTTTTCCTGGTTTCTGATGCCGGTGTTTTGGTTTGCGATCAGTTTTGTTGAAAATATCAATTGGGTAAATACGGCCATAAGTTTTCTCATACTGCATTTAATGGTTTATCCGTCTAGCAATGGTTATAATTCTTATATGGATCAGGACACATCTAGTATAGGAGGCATCAAGTATCCTCCACTACCTGATAAAGAATTGTATTTTATAACGATTGTCATGGATGCGATCGCACTATTGTTATCGCTTTTCATTTCTATATACTTTAGTTGTTTGTTATTAGTATATATTATTTGCTCTCGATTATATAGCTACAGAAGAATTAGGCTAAAAAAATATCCCATCATAGGATACCTGACAGTTATATTAAATCAAGGTGGAATTATTTTTTTAATGATTTATACCAGCACTAATCATGAAGTTGTTCAAAGTATTCCGTTAATTGGTGTGATCACAGCTTGTTTATTGATCGGGGGCTTTTATCCAATTACTCAAATTTATCAGCATGACTCAGATAGGAATGATCAAGTCATGACCCTTTCTATGTTATTGGGTAAACGTGGAACTTTTATTTTTTGTGGAATACTCTATATAATAGCATTTGGTTTGCTATTTATATATTTTAAAAAACAGCAACAGTTATATCTGTTTTTTGTTTTACAAATCTTCTTCTTACCCGTGGCCGTATATTTTTTCAATTGGGCTTTAAAAGTTTGGAAGGACCCACAAAAAGCCGATTATGAACATACTATGAGGATGAATTGGATAGCATCCACATGTACATCCATTGGGTTTATTACGCTACTATTAATTAAACATTTTGACTGATATTATTTCTATAGCCACTGCCGCACCTCAGTTTTGCCATAAGCAAAATGATATTCTGATGTATATGAGTCAAGCATATAAACTTGATGATACCGAAAAGCGAAAATTAAAGTTTATGTATCATCAAAGCGGTATAGAACAACGTTATTCTGTCCTACCTGACTTTTCTTCAAATTCAAGTACTAGATTTTTTTATTCAGATGATGGAAAAAAAACTGAACGAAGTTTAGAAGATCGACTCAAGATTTATGATGAGTCTTCTGTAGCACTTTCCATCGAAGCGATTCAAAAATGTATCCATGGATATATATCTGAAAACGAAATTACACATCTAATAACTGTGAGCTGCACCGGAATGACGGCGCCGGGTTTAGACATTAAATTAATTGAGGAGCTGGGGTTAAATAAAAACATTTTCAGAACCTCAATCAATTTTATGGGATGTTATGCAGCTATCCATGCTTTAAAGTTAGCAGACATGATTGCGCAAGGAAATACAAATGCTAATATTATTATTGTTGCTGTTGAATTGTGTACGCTTCATTTTCAAACTACGATGAATGAAGATAATTTGGGTAGTAGCCTTTTGTTTGCAGATGGTTGTGCTGCTGTTTTGATATCGAATAACATACATCGAGAAAACAAGATTAGAATTGATGGCTTTTATTCTCAAATAGCTATTGAAGGGAAAGCAGATATGGCTTGGGAATTAGGATCTAATGGATTCCAAATGAAATTAAGTGGCTATATCCCACAATTGATCGAGACAGATATTGAATCACTAGTATCGGGGGCATTGGAAGAAAGCGCACTAAAAAAGGAAGAGGTCAATCATTGGTGTATTCACCCCGGTGGTAAAAGAATTCTTGACAGCATACAACGAAAATTAAATTTACCATCGAACGCACTTGATCCATCCAGAGCAGTATTGAAGGAATATGGGAATATGTCTTCACCGACCGTTCTTTTTGTACTCAAAAATCTTTTTGAAAACAATTATCAATCCGGTGAAAATATTCTGGCGATGGCTTTTGGGCCTGGATTAACCATGGAAACTTTTACAGCTCACTTTGTATGAATTTTTCAAAGAGATCATATCAACTGGAACTCTTAGATGACATCAATGTTCCAATGGAAGCTATTCGTCAGAATATGCTTGAGTTGGATACGATCAATACTTATTTAGGAGGACATCGTATCACCATCAAAGGAGTAAAAAAAATATCCCAGCAACAAAAGGTCATACATGTTTGTGAAATAGGTTGCGGTGGAGGTGATAACCTAGCTGCTATTGCACGTTGGGCTAGTAGCAATAATATCCAACTTGAAATTACAGGAATTGATATCAATGGCCATTGTATTGATATTGCAAAAAACAGAAACGATATAGAAGTCAAAGCAAATTGGATCACTAGTGATTATCGTGCTGTAATTTTCTCTAGTCGTCCTGATATTATTTTTTCAAGCTTATTCTGTCATCACTTTACGAATGAATCTCTTAATGATCAACTTCAATGGATGAATGAGAACGCGGCGAAAGGCTTCTTTATCAATGATCTTCACCGACATTGGTTAGCCTATTATTCCATTAAAATACTCACGCAATTATTTTCAAAATCATATTTGGTAAAAAATGATGCACCCTTGAGCGTTAAACGAGGTTTTAAAAAGAAAGAATGGATAGATTTACTAGATAAGGCTTGCATCAAAGCCGAAGTATCATGGCAATGGGCTTTTAGGTATTTGATCTTATCAAAAAATACAAGTGATCGAAAGTAATACCACATATGATGTAGCTATTATTGGAGGAGGACTAGCCGGTCTTACACTTGCCATACAATCAGCGAATGCCGGCTATCGAACCATACTTTTCGAAAAGGAAAGCTACCCTTTTCATAAAGTTTGTGGAGAGTATATCAGTATGGAAAGTTATCAATTCTTATTACAGTGTGGTGTGCCTTTGAAAGAATGGAATTTGCCTTTTATCTCCCAATTACAGATCTCAGATTGCACAGGAAGATCGTACGAATTTCCACTGACCTTAGGCGGATTTGGTATCAGTAGATATAAACTTGATCACGCGCTGGCTTTAATTGTAAAACAGAAAGGGGTTGAATTGTGCGAGACAACAAAAGTTGAAGATGTTCTATTTCAAAATGACCTTTTTCAAATACAGACCCATCACAATCGATATACTGCAAAATTGGTAGCCGGCTCATTTGGTAAAAGGTCCAACCTTGATATTAAATGGAAAAGAACATTCTCTTTAAATGGGAAAAGTAGATTGAATAATTATATAGGAGTCAAGTATCATGTAAAATATGATGTAGATAGTA
>JBDKEH010000131.1:0-14594 GCA_039795345.1 Bacteroidota bacterium | reverse complement strand
GCTACTAGTGCAGCCACTTTCTTTTCTTCTTCTACTTTCCAGTTAATGAAGTCCATGATCTCAGGGTGATCCAGATCTAAACACACCATTTTAGCGGCACGACGGGTAGTTCCGCCACTTTTGATCGCACCCGCAGCACGGTCACCAATTTTCAGGAAACTCATTAATCCGCTTGATGTACCTCCACCGCTCAATTTTTCTCCGCCGCCACGAATTTGAGAGAAATTGGTACCCACACCAGAACCATATTTGAAAATGCGGGCCTCGCGAGTCCACAGATCCATGATACCGCCTTCGTTCACTAAGTCGTCGCTCACGCTCAGGATGAAACATGCATGTGGCTGAGGACGCTCATAGGCATTGGTTGACTTTTTCAGCTTACCGTCTTTTGCGTCAACATAATAGTGACCTTGTGGCTTTCCGGTGATGCCATATACTTCATGCAAACCGGTATTGAACCATTGTGGAGAGTTGGGTACACAAGCCTGATTCAGGATACTGTATACTAACTCATCGTAAAATATCTGAGCATCTTTTTCAGAAGCGAAATAACCATAACGTTCGCCCCATACACGCCAACAATGTGCCATACGGTGTGCTACTTGCTTAACACTCGTTTCTCTTCCCACTGAACCATCGGGTTGCGGCACACCGGCCTTGCGGAAATATTTCTGAGCAAGGATATCGGTGGCAATTTGGCTCCATTGTTTAGGAACCTCCACGTTGTTCATTTCAAATACTTTTTCACCGTTTGGATTTTTGATCACAGAGTCTCTGTAATCGTATTCAAACTGGTCGTACGGACTAACGCCTTCTTGAGTAAAGCGACGTCCGAATTGCAAGCCTTTCTTAGAGCGAGTAGTAGCCATAATGCAGTTCTGATTTTAGCGGTTATTTAATGGGTCCCAGCGGATTAACGAAATGTTAAGCGGTTGACGAAAATATCTTTCCGATTTGATAATCCAAGTCCGTAAATATGCACAGCTTGTGAATAAAGATTGTGGATTTTTTCGCACCTCAAATCAGGGTTGATTTTGCGGGAATATCCCCATTGTGGGAAAGATTTTTTGGCCTCGGCCCTTGTTGAACAAAGAATTTTCCGTAAATAAAAAGGTGCAACAAAACTGAAATTCCTGCTTTTTAGCAGTCTGAAATCGCTTTCAACACATTATCTTTCAGATAAATACGAAACAAACAGGGGTTTAGCACCTTAAACAAAAACTTTTCTGCATTTTTGCAAAAGCATCTATCTCATATTGAATGAAGCAGGTTATCTATCAACAACTGGCAGAACGCAAACAACTGGGCAAAAAATCCTTTAGCGTCCTTATCGATCCCGATAAGGTAGACAGCGGAAGCATTGACCAATTGGTGAGTCTGTCTGTAGATGCCAAAGTAGATTATTTCTTTGTGGGTGGAAGTCTGGTTATCTCTAGTCATCTGGATGATTGCATTCGTCAACTCAAAGCCGCTTGTGATATTCCTGTGATCTTATTTCCGGGATCCCCATCACAAGTGAGTAAATATGCTGATGCTTTATTGTACTTATCATTGATCTCAGGAAGAAATCCTGAATTGCTAATCGGTCAACATGTGATCAGTGCTCCTTTTGTAAAGAAAAGCGGCTTAGAGATCATGCCTACCGGTTATATGGTCATTGATGGTGGTGCCCCTACTACGGTATCTTATATCTCCAATGCTACACCTATTCCTGCCGATAAAAGTGAAATTGCCATGTGTACTGCAATGGCTGGTGAAATGCTGGGCATGAAACTCATCTACATGGATGCAGGTAGTGGTGCAAAAAAGCCCATACCGGAGCAAATGATTGAAAAAGTAGCACGCCATATCGAAGCCCCACTCATCATTGGCGGAGGAATTATTGATCCTGAAAAAGCTTACCGCAATTGTAAAGCAGGTGCCGATGTGATTGTGGTTGGTAACGCTATTGAAAAAGATCCTTCTTTGATCAAAGAAATGAGTGCCGCCATTCATAGCAGTTCTCCCGTTCAACAAAGCAACTAATATCAGTTAGATAGATTGGTTCATTACATCTGAGTGACCGTTAGTGGAATTCACGCGCTCATCTATACGTGATTGTTTTTCTTTGCAAAAATTAAACCCTTATGAACAACGTCCCTTTGTATCTCCCATTGGGCTTTGTAGCCACTGTTTTATTAACTTGTTTCTTTTTGGTAAAAGCCACACATGGTAACAAGATCGTTGCTTTGCTTTTGATGGTTTGGCTGATCGCACAAGGATCTGTTGCAGCCACCGGTTTTTATACCCAAACCCAAAGCATGCCTCCAAGATTTATTGCAATGCTTTTACCTCCGATACTACTCATCGTTTTTTTATTTGCTACTTCTAAAGGACGTGCTTTTATCGATCTCTTAAGGCCTGATCAGTTAACACTTTTACATGTAGTACGTATTCCGGTAGAACTTTGTTTGTTCTCACTTTACTCCCATCAACTTATACCGGAATTGATGACTTTTGAAGGCATCAATTACGACATCATATCCGGCATTACAGCTCCACTGGTTGCTTATTTTGGGTACCATAAGAAACTTTTCAATAAAACAGTTGTATTGGTCTGGAATCTGATATGTCTGGGCTTATTGATCAATATCGCTTATCATGGAATTCTTTCTGTTCCTACTCCGTTTCAAAAATTTGGATTTGATCAACCCAATATCGGACTCACTTATTTTCCTTATGTATTTCTTCCGGGATTAATTGTACCGACTGTTTTATTCGCACATTTGAGTTCTATCAGACAACTACTGAAGTCCTAATGAGCTCCGACATTTTTCTCACCTGCTTCAATAGAAATACGAAGTATATTTTGAACAGGTGGTAGCAGACATGTTGCATAAGATGTAAAAGCACAAGGCGGGTTAAATGCTTTGTTGAAATCAAGGATGGTCCACCCATCTTTATCAGGCATGCTTGCATACAGATATCGCCCCGCAGCATACGTGCTGTTGCCACTGGTTTGATCTCCAAATACCATAAACAATTTATTACCTTCCTGTAAAGCATCCATGGTATAAGTCTTTCCATGTAGATCGAAAACCAACTTTCCAGGTGAGAATTGGTGTGTCATTTGTCCTAACACATTAGCAACAGCGATCTTAGTGGGTATCAAGGCAGGTATCAATCGTGCTTTAACTCGATAAGATGTGTCAATAAGAAAGCTGGGAATTGATTCCAATGCTTTTATTGCGGGATGTTGTAAGTCTCTAAAACGAATACCAATCAAATCATCTCGTTGTAATAAAGTCCAGCGATAATGAGTAAAAGACATTTGTGGTTGCTGCACAGAATCTTCACTAAATACAATTCTCTCTTTTTGATAAATACCATTGGTATAGAGTGAAATGTTTTTTTCCAATACTTGAATAACCACATTTCCCTTTCTCTCAAAATAACCAACCTTAGCAGGAAAGGAAGGAATCGGGAAACGTATATCATCGGTAGCACTACCACCAAAATATTGTCTTCCTTCCTTGATCCAGAAAAGTCCTGCAAGATTCAACCAGCCATTTTCTGACTTCAGCTCAATCAATCTCTCCTGCTTCCATCTTACTATCTCTTCCTGATAGTTTACTATTTGTGCATCACTAAATACACAAAGTAAAAGAGAGGCAACAAAAAGAACAGTTCTTGCATTCATCAGTAGAGATTTACATTGCAATGTAAAAAAGAAAGGCTGTTCAAATGAACAGCCTTTCTTCATAAAGATTTTTATCTCAAATCACTTGTATTTACTCTTGTTGGCGTTTCCTTACCACTTACAATACCTCTTGAACTCAATGCGATGGCACGAATGATGCGTGTCATATTATCAGTATCAATGGTACTGAATTCATCACTTGCTTTATGATAGTGAGGATCTACGTCAATTTTGGTGGTGGAGATAGTATGTGCCGGAACACCTAGTCTTGCAAGTGTTGCATTATCTGAACGATAAAACAATTGCTGTGCGGGATATGGATCAGGATAAAAAGTAAAATCTGTACCTGTTAAATTGTTTTGTAAAATTTTACCCATATCTGTTTTTTCGTACCCGGTAATGAAGGCAGAGTTTTTACCCCACTTACTTTCTGAACCAATCATTTCAATATTGAACATCGCCATCACTTGCTCCGGATTGAATTGGCGTGAAAAATAGGTAGATCCATAACCACCTACTTCTTCTGCAGTAAATGCAACAAAAATCAATGTACGCTCATTGTTATTAATGGCTTTGAAATATTGTGCCAGCACCATCATTGCTGTAGTTCCTGCGGCATCATCATTAGCACCATTAAAAATTGAGTCAGTTTGAACATTACCGTTTCTGTCCTTACCCATGATTCCTAAGTGATCATAGTGGCCTGAGAAGATTACATATTCATTCTTCTTGCTCTTTCCGGGTAATACCCCAACCACATTCGCTAAAGGCATTTCAGTGATCTCATGTTTGCTTTCAACCACATAGGTCTTAGGATCTGTAGCAGCCAACATGAAAATGAGATTCTTATCTGTTTTAAACAGATTACTCTTCATTCTTGTGAGCGTGCCCATAGAACGTGCATGACTGGTATCCACTAACACAAAATAATTTTTATTAGCAGCCATTAGCTTTCTGGCTTCAGTCACTAAGTTCGCGCCTTTACCAATGGTGATTTTTTCATAACCTGATGTTTCAGTGACTTTAATTTCCGGCTGACATGTTATCACAATCACATCTCTACTATCAACACTAATACCATCAATACTTGCAGTTACGCTTATAAACTTAGGGCGTACCATAGCAAACTGCTGAAGATAGGACCCGCTATTATTCCAGGTTTGCAATCCTGTTTTTTTGAATTCATCAGCAATAAAAGCTGCTGCTTTATCAATTCCTCTTGTAAAAGTTCTACGCCCTTCCATTTCATCAGAAGACAAGATCTTTTCAATGCGTGCTACTTCTTTTTCTGTAATTAAATCTTCGATCTTCTGGGCAAAACTGCTCAACGAGAATAAGAGGAAGGCAACAAGTAGTAGGTTGTTTTTTTTCATATGGGATAATAGTGGATAGACCATAGTCTATGGTCCATGGTTAGGAAGATATATTTCTTTGACTAATCTAATTGCTAGCAATTAAAATCCATGGTCTATGGACCATGGACTATTTACTTTCCTTATAAGCTCATCATCTCCTTAAACTTCACCGTTTGTCTGCGGCTTACTTCGATTTTTTCGCCGCCTTTGAGGTCTACAAGAAGACCGCCATTGAAGTAAGGTTCGATTTTTTCGATCCAGCGGAGATTGATAATATGTTTACGATTAGCGCGGAAAAACATTCTGTCGTCCAGACGCTCTTCCAAAGCATTCAGTGATTTTAAAATCAGTGGTTTATTGGTACCAAAGAATACTTTGGCATAGTTACCAACGCTTTCAAACAAACGAATCTCCCCCAATTTTACAAACCAGCAACGCTCTCCATCTTTTACAAAGACCTGATCGTGTTCTGTAAGCGGACCTCTGTTAATGCCATTCAATCCTGCTGATTCTTTAAATATTTCAGCCTGTAGTTTTTGAATGGCATCAGCCAATCGCTTGGGTTCAATAGGTTTGAGCAGATAATCCAATGCATTTACTTCAAATGCCTTAATGGCATATTCATCATATGCAGTGGTAAAGATCACTTTAGGAGCTTTCTCTACTTCGGCTAATAGATCAAAGCCTGTTTTTCCGGGCATTTGAATATCCAAGAAAATCAGATCGGGATTGAGGGATTCAATTTTTTCGATTCCATCATCCACATTCGCTGCTTCTTCAATTACCTCTATATCAGAATGGTCTTGCAATAACTTTTTTAACTCATTACGTGCAAGTCTTTCATCATCAATAATGATCGCTTTGATAGCCATAGATCGGTTATTATATAGAATTAAGAATAAACAGGTTGTACGGGCATTTTTACGACTGCTTCCACCATATTATTGCCAATATCCCTGATTTCAAAGTTAGCTTTTCCGCCGAATAATAACTTCAGTCGATTTCGGGTACTGTTAATACCAAATCCATCGGAATTACTGTTACTATTCAACTGCCCGGTATTTTGGATGATCAGCTCATGGTGGTTATCACGATAATCAGAGACTACTTTAATCAATCCACCATCTTTTTGTTTGCCAATACCATGTTTAATGGCATTCTCTACCAGTGTCTGCAACATCATTGGGGGAACAGGTTGATCCAATGTGTCTTCATCAATTTCATACTCCACACGCAGCCTATCCTCAAAACGAATATGTTCCAGTGCCAGGTAATCTTTTACGATGTTCAATTCTTTTTCAAAAGGAACGGTTTCTAATTTCTCCGCCTGCATACTACTCCGCAGGATATTACTCAGTTCAGTGATCGCAGTTCGTGCACGATTCGGATTTTCATCCACTAATGCTCTGATACTATTCAAGGCATTGAAAATAAAATGTGGATTGATATGCGACTTGATCGTTTTCAGTTCCAATTCCTTTACCAAACTCTCCAGTTTCACTTTTTGGATCTCACTCTTCGTTCCTAATTCCACATAATGCCAAATGTAATAAATAGACACCCAAACCAATATCATGGGTGAATCAAAAATTAGATTGGAGAGGAATCGTTTAGCGACCGATGCTTTGATGGCAGGATCATAATATTGCAGCCATTCTACGATCGCACTATTGGATAAGCTGTACAAAACAATAATGCACAAAATGGTAATGGTCAATAGCCACCATTTATTAGAATCTATTGGCGGACGTAACTCTAACCAAATCACTAACTCACGTAATAAATGCGTAAATACCATACCTGTCAGGATGGTTACCACCAATCGATAATAGAATATTTCATTAATAGCGCCCTGACGATCTCTGAAGACGAAGGCAAAGAAAACCATGGTCAATCCATAGAACAACCACCCCCCTAACTGGCACCACCAATACAAAGTAGATTTACTAGTCTTCATGTAAGAACAAATATAGAGGTAAAGCCTTGCCTTCATATCCCGAAATTTGATTAAAGGCAAAAAGCCCAGTTGTTTGGCGTAAATTAATGTCCCCCATCGACGAACCTTCTCTTTTGCCAACTGTTTCTTTACTTATTATTGGCATTTTTCTAAATACGAAAAGCCTATTTTTACATTTCAAACCCTTCCGCATGGAGATTAAACCGGGACAGTTACTAGGTAGAATCAATAACCCCGATGACCTTAAAACCCTTACCAGAGAGCAATTACATCAGGTTTGTGATGAATTGAGGCAATACATTATTGACGTGGTAAGCGTTCATGGCGGACATTTTGCTGCCAGTTTGGGAGTCGTAGAACTGAGCGTTGCCCTTCATTACGTGTACAATACACCTTACGATCAACTGGTGTGGGATGTGGGACATCAGGCTTATGGACATAAGATCCTGACAGGTCGTCGCGACCAATTTATTACCAACCGTAAATACAAAGGCCTTAGCGGATTTCCAAAACGTTCTGAAAGTCAATACGATACGTTTGGCGTGGGGCATTCTTCCACCTCTATTTCTGCTGCCTTGGGAATGTCTATGGCTGCCAAATACAAGGGCGAAAATCGAAAATCAATAGCAGTAATCGGTGATGGGTCCATGACCGCCGGTATGGCTTTTGAAGCAATGAACCATGCTGGCGTGGCAGATAGTGATGTATTGATCATCCTAAATGATAATTGCATGAGCATTGACCCGAATGTGGGTGCTCTGAAAGAATATTTGACTGATATCAGCACTTCGCCTACCTATAACAAAGTGAGAGATGAAGTGTGGAATTTGTTGGGCAAATTACCTGTAGGTAAAAACCTAAGCCGTGATCTGGCTTCAAAAATTGAAGCAGGCGTAAAAGGTGTCGTGAGTAAAAGCAGTAACTTATTTGAAGCATTAAAGATCCGATACTTTGGTCCGATTGATGGACACAATATCACCAAACTGGTAGATACATTAAAAGATCTGAAAGAAATTCCGGGTCCAAAACTGTTGCACATCATTACCACCAAAGGAAAAGGATATGCACTGGCAGAAAAAGATCAAACTAAATGGCATGCTCCCGGTTTGTTTGATAAAGTAACCGGTGAGATCTACAAGAAAAAAATTGATGTTCCTCAACCACCTAAATACCAAGATGTTTTCGGACATACCATGATTGAATTGGCTGAGATGAATGATAAAGTGATGGGTGTTACACCGGCTATGCCTAGTGGATCTTCACTCAAATTCATGATGGAAAAAATGCCTCACCGCGCATTCGATGTGGGTATTTGTGAGCAACATGCCGTTACCCTCAGTGCCGGGTTGGCCACTCAGGGTATGCGTGTGTTCTGTAATATTTATTCTTCCTTCATGCAACGTGCCTATGATCAGGTAGTGCATGATGTAGCAATACAAAAGTTACCGGTAGTCATGTGCTTAGATAGAGCAGGACTGGTAGGAGAAGATGGCCCAACACACCATGGCTGTTATGATATTCCTTACATGCGTTGCATTCCTAATCTGATTGTTAGTGCACCAATGAATGAGCAGGAACTACGCAATCTGATGTACACAGCACAATTGGAAAAAACAGAATACCCATTCGTGATTCGTTACCCACGTGGAGAAGGTGTAATGCCGGAGTGGAGAACTGCTTTTGAAGAGGTACAAATTGGTAAAGGAAGAAAAATTAAAGACGGAAGAGATGTAGCGATTTTAAGCTTTGGGCATCCAGGCAATTTTGCAACAGCTGCCATCAGAGAGTTAAGAACAGAAGGATTAGATCCTGCACATTATGATCTGCGTTTTGTAAAACCGATCGATGAGGATTTGTTACATGAAGCTTTCAGTAAATACAATAAAATTGTAACTGTTGAAGATGGTACTGTTGTAGGTGGATTTGGCTCTGCAGTTCTTGAGTTTATGAATCAACATGGTTACAAGGCCGATGTAAAAGTGTTAGGTATTCCTGATAGACTTGTAGAACATGGTACGCCGAAAGAATTACACAGAGAATGCGCATATGATGCAAAAGGTATAGCCGATACAGTTCGTGAGTTGATGCGTGAGACTGTATCTGCTACTGTATTGTTAGGATAATTTCTCTCAAATAAAATCTGTGAATCTGTGGCTAACTAAATAAAGCCACAGATTCACAGATTTTTTTTATTCTGCAATAGGTGTAGGATCGTCTGTAAATGTGTTGGTGAAATCTTCGTCAGTCAGTCCTTCTTCTTTCAATTCCTCTTCACGTTTTTCATTCCACTCTACAATAAAATTATTCTTTCCTTCAGCTACCAATAGCTTCATGAATTTTTGTTGAGTCAATTCCAGAATTGAGAGGAATAAAAAGATGGCATGTATTCTATCATTACATACTTCAAATACCTTTTCAAAAGCTACTGTTTTTTCTTTCGCTACAAAATCGAGCATATAATCACGGCTGCCCTCCATGGTGTAGTTGTAGCGAACTACGGTATGTACAGGTTTATTCTGACGATCATGTACACGCTGCATCACTTTTTCAAAAGCCTTCATTAGCTTGAACATCGTGATGTTTTGAATCTCTGTTCCTTCAGAGGCATCTTCACCAATTTCAATGAGTTCTTTCTGAAGATTACCACGCTTCACCATCAGCATCCGCATAGCTTCCATTTCCGCCATTTGTACTGCAGCTTCTTTGAAACGTTTGTATTCAAGGATTTTATCGATCAATTCCTGACGAGGATCGATCTCATTACCTTGTGCATCGACCTCTTTACGTGGCAATAATAATCTCGCCTTGATACGCATCAGGGTTGATACAAACAGAATGAATTCACTACTCAGTTCAATATTCAGTTTCTCTCCTTGATGAATAAAATCAAGAAAGTCTTGAATGATCTTAGTAATGGGAATATTATAGATATCCAGTTCATCCCGCTCAATAAAAAACAAAAGCAGGTCAAACGGACCTTCAAACTGGTCTAATTTAATTTGATAGTTCACTGTATTCACAACACATACTTTAGCTGCAAAGAAAACCCCTTCAGGTCTTATTTCGACCGGAAGGGGGTAATATTTATCCACTTAGTCGATAGTTGATGGTCCATAGACCATTGTAAAGAAGATAAGAATTAGATCCCGAAGCTATGAAGCGATTGCTTCGTTAACCTTTGATCCCATTCCTACCATGGACCATTGACTATGGACCATGGTCTAATCCACTTTCTTCAAAGAATCCCTGATCTCTGCCAGCAGTTTCTCAGACTCTGATGGACCCGATGAGGAACCTGATTCTGCAGGTCCTTTCATTTTGTTGATGGCTTTGATGACCAAAAAGACAGCAAATGCAACGATGATAAAATCTAACAGATTGGTAATGAATGCCCCATATTTTACAGATACTTCTGCAGATGCTTCTGTTACTACAACCCCGGCAGCATCTTTTACTTCAGCTACAGCCTGCTTTAAGATCCATACTTTGTCGTTAAAGTCTACCCCACCGGTCAGCATACCGATCAAAGGCATCACGATTCCATCAACAAAAGAGGTAACGATCTTCCCAAATGAAGCACCCATAACAAAGGCAACGGCGATATCTACCAAATTGCCCCGCATGGCAAATTCTTTGAATTCTTTCAGCATTCCCATGATTGTGTTGGTTTGGTGAGTAATGAAAATACCCAATAAAATTGAATAATGAAAGCAATCCCTCACCTTTACAAAAACAACACATTGAGAGACCGGATCATTAATTGGGGAATTTTTTTACTCTTATCTATTATTTGGGGAAGCTCCTTTATTCTGATGAAAGAAGGAATGCATGTTCTAACACCTTATCAGGTGGCATCCATACGTATTTTAAGTGCGGGACTCATCCTTACACCTTTTGCTGTTAAGGCATTAAAACAAATACCTCAACGTAAATGGTTTCTAGTGATACTCTCCGGTTTGTTGGGCAATTTCTTCCCGGCTTATTTATTCTGTATCGCTGAAACACAGATTGACAGCTCTCTGGCCGGTATCCTCAATGCACTTACACCATTGTTTACAATACTAGTGGGCATTTCATTTTTTCAGTTGAAAGCAAACACTACTAAAATTGCAGGTGTTGTGATAGGTTTTATTGGACTGTGCCTATTAATGTTTGCAGGAAAAACAGTAAGCTTTCAAAACATTTCCTATGCTGGATTGGTTCTACTGGCAACGCTTTTCTATGGTATCAATGTAAACATGGTAGGTAGGCATATGAAAGAAGTAGGATCTCTGAATATTGCATCGTTAGCATTTGTATTCCTGATCATTCCCTCTGCTATTATTTTATACTATACCGGATATACAAAGATGGTATTATCTGAAACCAGTGTCATCAAAGCAACTGGTGCATCTTTTATTCTGGGAGTATTGGGAACAGCCTTTGCTTCTATTATTTTTTACATGCTTGTAAAAAGAGCCGGGACACTATTTGCATCCATGGTCACTTATGGAATTCCTTTTGTTGCTGTATTCTGGGGATTATTAGACGGAGAACAGATCACCATCCTTCAGATCGGATGTTTAGGGATTATTCTTTGCGGGGTATACCTTGTAAATAAGAAAGAGAAAGCTTGATGCTGATGTTTGATCTTTGATTTCTTGATTTTTTTTATAAATCAAAAAATCAAAGATCAAAAAATCGCAGATTAAACCGCCATCACTTCTTTTTCTTTAGCGGCTAAATGTTTATCCACCAGTGTAATGAACTTATCGGTGATATCCTGAATACTTTTTTCAGCATCTTTTGCAGCATCTTCACTCAAACCATCTTTCTGTAATTTCTTCACTTGCTCAATGGCATCGCGACGAATATTTCTGATGGCTACTTTAGAATGTTCGCCTTCACCTGCTGCTTTTTTTACCAATTCTCTTCTTCTTTCTTCGGTCAATGGTGGTAAGAATAAACGTAACTGAACACCATCATTTTGAGGAGTGATACCAATATTCGCAGCCATAATCGCTCTTTCGATAGCTGCCAGCATATTCTTTTCCCAAGGCTGGATGCTGATCGTACGAACATCCAATACACTGATATTCGCTACCTGATTGATCGGTGTAGGAGATCCATAATAATCTACCATAATACCATCCAACATGGTCGGATTGGCTTTACCCGCCCTGATCTTGGTAAGTTCTGTTTCCAGGTGCCCAATGGCCTTGGTCATACTTTCTTCCGCATCGGCCAATATTAAATCCAGATCTTCTGACATATGATGATTTTGTGGGGGCAAATATAGTGAATAGTCCATAGTCGATGGTCCATAGTAATTTGTTTGCTTGATACCCCAATTAGTTGACATTTTCTTCCTAACAGCTATGGACCATCGACTATGAACTATCGACTATTCCCCTATCTTCGCAACCACAAAACAAGCATATGGCAAGTATTCAGGAATTGAAAGCGGCCGCCTCTCAGATTAGGCGCGATATCGTTAGAATGGTTCATGGGGTTCAGAGCGGTCACCCGGGTGGTTCTCTGGGTTGTACCGACTTTCTCACTGCCCTGTTTTTTCATACCATGAAACATGATCGCCAATTCAAAATGGATGGCGTTGGTGAAGATCTTTTCTTTCTTTCTAACGGACATATTTCTCCTGTTTATTATTCGGTACTATCTCGTTCCGGTTATTTTGATAAGAAAGAATTGGGCAGCTTCCGCAAACTGAATACCCGTTTACAAGGTCACCCCACTACGCATGAACATTTACCCGGTGTAAGAATTGCCAGTGGTTCTTTGGGTCAGGGTATGAGTGTAGCTATCGGTGCAGCACTCACTAAAAAATACAACAATGACCCTCACCTCGTTTTCTCTTTACATGGTGATGGTGAATTACAAGAAGGACAAATCTGGGAAGCAGTTATGTTTGCTGCGCATAATAAGGTGGATAATCTGATTGCTACCATTGACTGGAACGGACAACAAATCGATGGCCCTACCAGCAAAGTATTATCACTCGACAACCTTCACGATAAATTCAAAGCCTTCAATTGGACCGTTCTGGATATGAATGGCAATGATATGGAAGATGTAGTAGCCGTTCTAGATAAAGCTAAATCTATGACCGGACAAGGTAAACCTATCTGTATCCTGATGAAAACAGAAATGGGTAAAGGCGTTGACTTTATGGAAGGAAGCCACGAATGGCATGGCATCGCTCCAAGTGATGAGCAACTAGCGAAAGCTTTAGGTCAATTAGAGGAAACTTTGGGAGACTACTAGAGGAAGTCAAAAATCAAAAGTAAAAATTCAAAATAGTTGTTACAGCAGCCGCTTATGAAAATTAAGCGGCTTTTTTTATGACATCATGCAATACTATATGTAACTCGAAGAAATTATTTGAGAGCTAGATCTTGACGACTTGCTTTACGAGAAGGGATCCAAGCAGCGAGAAAGCCTATAATCATAACAGTGACTGCTACTAAAAGATAATCTGCGGGGATCAGTTTTACAGGATATGCTTTGACGATAAATGTATCGCCTGCTAGTTTGATCAATTCAAATTTAATTTGTAGCCAACAAATAAGGGTCGCTAGTAACATACCAAGAGCTGCGCCAAAACCTGCAAGCAGTAACCCCTCTGAAAGAAAAATAGTTTGTATCCGTTTTTGAGAAGCCCCCATAGCTTGTAATACCGCAATGTCTTTTTGTTTTTCCAAGACTAACATGGTAAGTGCACCAATCATATTAAATGCTGCTACTACTAATATCAAAGATAGAATGGCATAGATCACCCATTTTTCCATTTGCATGACTGCATACAAACTTTTGTTCTGCTCATATCTTGTTTGAACTAGATAATTATTACCCAATGCTGCTTGTAATTGTTCTTTGATCTTATCCGCATCCCCATTTACTTTGATCTCTGCAGCACTATATTCATCCGCTTCCATATTGAGCATATAACGAAAGAAAGCAAGATTGGTAAATGCATATTTGTTATCGAACTCTTGTTGCACCTGAAAAGTTCCACTTGCCGTAACATTATTCACGCTGAGTCCATCCAAAGAATTGAAACTGGCTTTTCTATTAGGCGCATATAGTGTAAGTGGATAAATGCCTCGTTCTACATCTGCACCAATGGCGTTTTCAATTCCATAACCTAAAACAATAGCTGGTGCTTCCAAAGTTCCCAATGAAAACTTACCTCGTTTAATGTGAGCTGAAATTTTATTAGTAGCCGCATACCGCTCATCTACTCCCTTCACCAAAACAATGGATTGATAAGGCCCATTGACCAACAAAGCTTTTTCCTCTGCCACTAAACTAAAAACAGCTACTCCGGGTGTTGATTTGATCTGTTGCTGTAATCGATCATTGAGTACAATGGTTTTACCTTTTGCTGGGGAGATACGGATGTCGGTATAAAAATCTGTGTACAATCCTTTTACCAACTCTTCAAATCCATTGAACACACTGAGGATGATAATCAGAGCAGCACATCCCACGGTAATAGCCGTAACGCTGATCCACGCAATAACATTGATGGCATTGGTAGATTTTTTTGATCTGAAATAGCGCCAAGCAAATAGAAAGTTCACGGGATTGGTGTGAATGGTGAATT
>JBDKEH010000152.1:0-5197 GCA_039795345.1 Bacteroidota bacterium | reverse complement strand
ACAAATGATTACAGGATAAGAGGGAGCCAACTGCCGAAGCAAACCCAATAGGGAATTTGTGTTGATCAGTTGTATAGGGCGAATAAATTCCGCTGCTACTTACCTGTTGCGGCAAGTCATTTGTTTCCGAAAGTGAAAATAGGGTACAGTACTGCTCTCCTATCTGAATACCTTCCTCAAACACAATATCTCGAATGATACCATCCCCATTCAAAGACAAATAATGATTCAACGACTTAATAAGATCCTGACTGTTTAATCTGCAAGCCTGTATGAATGAGGCATCACATAAAACTTGCAGTGACTGCTCTACATGACCTATAAAGGAATGCAGCGTACTTTCGTGTAACATTTCATCGGAGACCAAATGGCGCTTCAACAGCGTCGAACCTGCGGAGTCAGGTAGTTTTCTTTTGTTCGCTCGAAGGGTGAAAAACAAATTGCAGGTATGGTTCAGATAAGGACGATCAATAAAAAAACGTTCACTTTGTTGCTGCAAGAAATCTTGACTATCTGAATAATCTGCAACATATTGCTCTCGAACAAACCAATCCTGTTTATGTACGATCGTTCCAATAGGAAGTAATGCCAAGGCCTTCACCCAACACTGGAGGAGATGTTCCATTTGCAGTTCACCAAAGGTGAATATCTCTGGTAATTGCAAACGATACCCGATAGTGACATCTGCCTTCTTAGAAACAATAGCATCCTTTTCGATGGTATAAATGGGCAATATGGTTTCTAATGACTGCATGAAAAATACATTCCTTTGATTCGCTTGGGAATAAAAACACGGCAACCTTTTTTGATCCATCCAACTTCTCCATACTTTTTGGAAAGACGACTCAGGTAGACATAACTGGTGGTTCCACTTACAAGTGTTTGCATGACGCAAAACCACAAGGCTATATGTAAGAGATAAAGCAGCGCAAACAGCAACAACTGAAGCACAATCGCTGCTCCTAACCACCAGATAAATCTTCCGACCAATCCTTTGAATGCCACTGACTGCTCTAAGCCTTTGTATATTTTGTAGGAATAAATCATACCGGTTGATAGGGTTGTAAGAGGTATTGACTGATGCGTGCAACAATTTGCTGATCCAGATCAGGATAATCCATGCCTTCGATCAATGGATATTGATCGAACAAGTCCTTACAAAGTGCCGTCATAGCCGTAATCTCATAATGATGCATTCTTGTTATGCATAATTGTTCATATTCAAGGGTAAAGCGTTCCTCAAAAAGATCCCTGACATAACGCCATCTTTTGGGGCGTAGATCAACGGTCAATAATTCCATACATTCCGCTTCTAATAGGTGATACGGTTTTGACTGAGTCAACACCATATCAACGACACTTAACTTATCCAATACCCAAGCATGTAGGGCATCATCTGATAACAATTGTTGCAATAGCTCCGGATGATGTTCACGGATATAATCCAGTAATAAATCCTGTAGTTTGTTTTTCATAGAAATGTCCCCTTTCGTTTTCAAAACTTTGTCTGTAAGTAAGCTCTTGTACCGGCATTTGATTTTTTATGCACCCGCAGTTTATATTCCAAAGAATGCTTTGATCATGGTAACAACAACAACCAAAAAAACACATGAACCAAACCATGCCGCAGCCACTTTACCGGTATCATGATCTCCGGCATTCCATTTTTGATAGACTTTGATAGCACCTATCAAACCAAGAATGGCACCGACTGCATACATCAACTGTGTGCCTGAACTAAAGTAGCTTCTGACTTTTTGGTTCGCATCTTGAATACCTGCGATTGCATCCTGTGATTGCGCTTGCTCCTGCCAGATAAGAAGGAATACCAAACCCAACAGTATTTTAATCCTTAATGGTTTCATAGTAGTTGATTTAAAAACATACCCATCCGATACGCTATTTGCAATCGGTTCTCCTGCTCTGATCGGACAGGTATGTAATATTTAAGATGACCAAAGCATGGCTAATTCATGGTCAGAAAGTTTTTGCATCCCAAACCCCGCCATCTTTGATTGAATAAGTTGCTCAATACTTGCTCGAGCGTTCTTTTCTTCTTTAGATGCATGCTTCAATGCCTGTTGCAATGCATAGAATATTTCAGCAGAAGTGCTATTGCTCATCTCATCCAGCACGGAATCGATTTGACTGCTTAGATCTTGATTCATTTGCAATTCCTGTATCAACATGGATCCGGAAATACTGGAATGCACTTTGGGAAACAGTGATCCCTTTTTGATATAAAAAACATAAATAAACCCGTAATACAACATCAGCAACACGCAAAGACTGAGCAAGTAATAGGTCCAACTGATGTTTGAGCAAATCATAACTATTGAAAATTTCCTAGATTTAAATTCAGTGACAAACCATACGCATGTTGCATCGGTGCGAAAGCGGCTTTGGTACTAAAAGGGATCAAATAATGGATATCAATAGATATGGATTGATCTTCCACAAATCCTTTATATCCGGCACCGATAGAAATGGATTTTCGATTACCTGCTTTGATCCCTTCAAATTGTATCCCCGATCGAATAAAAAAACTTTCCTGAAAGCCGAATTCACCACCAAGAGAATACCTGATATCAGCCCACCTTCCTTTGAAAGGCTTACGCAAATCAAATCCTACCGACCATTCTTTGGCTTCATCAAGATCCCCATAAGCAAATCCCAAACCCATTTCACTGTTTTGCCACAAGCCATTCCCTAGGTGATTCACAACGGCTCCAACAGAAAACTTTCCAATAGATTGATAGAATTGCACGTCACCCGATACACCATAACGGTTAACTAGTCCGGATTCAAAACCACGTGCTCCCGCCAATCGAAGGTTCGCACCGATACCTGCTGATTCGGACAAGCGCAGACCTACAGACCCACCCACACTAAATGCAGTATTGCGGAAAATTGCCAAGCTAGCCCCATTATCATCACGCATAGTGAAGTTGCCCATATCAAGATATAGGAAAGCAGCCCCAAGCGTCGTAGATTCACCCATCGTTTTCAAGTAATCCGCACGAATAAATTTGGTATCCTGAAATAAGTTGCGCATCCACGGTAGGTAAGTAAATGATGCTTGGTGAAAATGATGGGTAAAGACAGTTTTACCAACATTGTATCCGATCATTTGATTACCAGAAGAAGCTGCGATACCGGCATCACCCATGGCAGCACCCCTGCTGTGCATGGCGAATTGTGCAGTGCTGATAAGTGGGATGAAACAGATCAGGAAAGCAATGATCCTTTTCATAACACATCAATAATGGAATGAAGCGTATCAGAATGCTGTCCTAGATCATCTTTCACATAAAAGGAAATAGGATAACTACCCTTTTGATGAAAAATGTATTGTAGTTTATCTGAACTACTGAGTATGTTCTGCCCTGAAATAGAATAATGATAGGATATTATTTTACCAAAGGGTTGAAGGCAACCACCTGCATCAAAATAGTACCTTCTGGCCGCGGGATCTCTTTCATCGACTTTCCAGGTTAAAGATGCTTTCGGCCTTTGAGCCGCAGCCGCTTGAATCATCAGTTGCTTTGTATGCACCCTTCCAATTTGATCCTTTAAAGAAACAGTAACTGCATACAACCCGGCTCTGTTAACAGTACAAAAGATTTCATTCCATTCTCCTGAAACGATCACAGGTTGATCATTGGCAAGTGCCTGACCTCGATAGCTAAATCGAATTTGTCCACTACTATCATAAAACCGAAGATGCAGTTGACGTCCGGCAGGTAAGGTTTGTACATGAAAAATACCATTCCCATGAATGTTATTGGGATCCTTTTCACGTACATACAAAGTATCTTTTGCAAAAGAAACAACAGGCCCTGTAGGTGTTTGTTGCAAAGAAATCTCTTTATTGTTACAGGCAAAACAACCAAGTATAACGTAGAGAATAAATAGATGTTTCATGGCTATTATTGTTTATAGATTTTATCAGTGTGTTTGATTCCATTGTAAAAACTTGTGATAAAGTAGGTTTGTCTGCGAGGCAGTTCTGTAGCACCTTCCAATACAAAAAGATTCTCTCCTGGTCTGCCGTTTTTGATCCAATATTTGATCCAGCGTCCATCGCTGGTAAATACATCAAGACGCACAGATTGACTGCGATCAAGGATCACCGACACTTTTAACTGTTGATCAAATGGATTCGGAAAAACATTCCAATCTTTTAATCGACCTGCAAAAGATTGATCAGCAAGCGTATTGTTTTTCATATCCCCTACTTTCACCCAAGAGTGAAAATGAGTGATACAATTACGCGCGCTAATGGCAGTTAATTGAATCGGGATACTATCACCGGATTGATAATAGAATTCCTGAATCGAAGCCTGTTGGGTTTGCACACCTCGCCCATTACCAAGATTCCATTGGAACATAACAGCAGGTGATACACGTGCAGTGAGCGTTAGTAAACCACCATAGGGAATTTGAGAAGCACTTAATTCAATTCGCCCCGCCGGGAAATCAGTATCGTCAGTCGTCACAGCAAATACAAGACTGTCACGACATCCCTCACGTTCAACACTCACGCGATACTGCCCGGCATGGAACGAAAAAATGCTGTCCTCCGAAAGGACTCCGCCTCCTGCGGAGTCCTTGATCCATCGCCACCGATCAAACACCAAACCTTGTTGAGAACTAATTTGCAAAGGGGTTTTTCCACCGGGACATACTTTTCCGGTACCAATGATGACTGGTGTAGGGATGGTACCTGTAGTAATCGTGATGATATTGGATGATTCGGTAGTACAACCTGCTGCACTCACAGCACGCACGGTATAGGCGCCGGCACTACTCACGGTGATACTCGCATTCGTTCCGCTGGATAACAATACACCGTTACGATACCATTGATAAGTAATGCCTGTTATACTATTTTGAATACTCAATATGGTACTCGCACCATTACAGAGATGTGTGGATGCAGTCGTTACGATGGGCGTAGTCGGCATTTGATTCACCACCACGGTAGCGCTGCCGGATTGTACTTGCACGCAGGCAGTACTGCTCGCATCACGCACACTCACCAAACGATAGACATAAGTACCGGCAGTGTTTGTAGGAACTGAAATGGTAGCCGTTGAACCTGTACTTTGAATCGTTTGCAAGGCACCACCATTCAATTCATAAGTAAACACATAAGGGGCTGTTCCACCTGAACCACTAAAGCTGATCATGGGGG
>JBDKEH010000104.1:0-3040 GCA_039795345.1 Bacteroidota bacterium | reverse complement strand
GCTACACATAGTCCGTTCTTGATCAATAACCAACAGGAATATATACATCGTTTTGAAAAGAGAATGGGAGAGTTAAAGTTCTCTGCTGCACAAAAAAGAAACTACAGAAATTATAAAGATCAATATGCTAGTATCTTATATGCTGATCAGTCTATCAAAGATTTCATCAATGCATATAGTAAAAGACAAGACTTCAAGAGAACAGTATTCATCATAACAGGCGACCATCGTATGCCTGAAATTCCGATGAGTACCAAAATTGATCGTTATCATGTTCCTATGATGATCTATTCACCTATGCTGAATAAAGCAGAAAAATTTGCTGCTATTTCCAGTCATTTTGATATTGCTCCCACCATTACTGCATGGTTGAAATATAGTTATGGCTTAACCATGCCTAATATTAATGCTTGGTTAGGTACAGGTATAGATACAGGTAATGTTTTCAGAAACAACCACTCGATACCCTTAAAGCAAACAAAGACAGAGTTAATTGATTTTGTGAGAGGGTCTTATACTTTGAATGGAGATGCTGTATTTAAGATTAACAGTAATATGGATTTAGAACCAGACCCAACTACAGATAAGAAGTTTCAGATGAAGTCTTCATTCAACAAATTCAAAAGAAAAAATCTACAGTTTGCAAAAGAAAAAAGATTGATTCCTGATAGCTTGGTTCAGAAGTACACTCGTTATTGATCTTTTTGTATGCTCTTATAGTAATCATTCAGAATTGTAGTTACTAGCGGACGATACAATCGCCAGAAAAAACTTTTTCGTTCGAGTGGTTCTCTTTCGGTGTACATCATCCTTTTAAACAAAGCCACTCCTTTGAAGTAAGAGGTTGATAGAGAGATAGGATTATCACAAAAATCTGCTGAAAAATAAAAGAACCGATAGTCTTGATTGATATTTGTTGTTATCGCAGGAAAGCTTGCAGGTATATTGTATTGGGCTAATTCGATTTGCCCGGCTTCATTTACATCTATCTTGAAATCTGAGATCACTTGATTGATGTTTTTGTTGACACTTACAATATCAAACCAAAATGAGTACTTCATTTTTTCCGGCATACCATAATGTTCTATTCCCTCATTCGAAGCGTAGATATAAGGCAGTTCAGTTTTTAAATGTTTTTCGTTTTCTAAAATAACTACCCAATCATTATCAGCATTAATGAATGCTACGCCACCTTTTTTAAATGGCCATTGATCATTGTGTGTTCGTTTGTAATTTTTTATCAACCACCCTGGTAATTCCTTATTGACTGTGGTATCAAAAGATTCAAAGTATCTACCAATCCAACCAGACCAAGTAATGCCGAATGCGTTTTCAAATTTTTTCCTGATAGCAGGTTCTGTTGGAGACCCAATTGAGTTGAATTCTGTAATGATCAGCTTTTTTTTCTGCTTCATCAGTTCCAAAAAGTAGATATCCTGTTTACTCATACCGCCATATACAACACCGGACCTGTCTTGAATATTTCCTTGCTTAAACCATTCATTGCGAAAAACTCCATATGCATCAGTGATATACGCAGCATCTGCATCTACGCTAAGTTTCTGCAACTGAATAGAATCAAAACGTTCAAGACCTTTGAGTTTATATTTCTCATCTTCCAATGGGAAAAACCCAAAATAATCTTTATCAGGTTGGTAGCGTTCTGCATTGTTCTTCAAAAATTTTTCCTGATTCAATACCCAATGTAAGGAGATATGCTCTTGACCGGGATATTCAACAACGGTCTTATCAACAATAGCAATTAGTAGTTTTCTTCCGGGCATAAAGAACCATACTACCAACATCCAAAAAGGCAATAAGAATATAATGATGGCTAGTAACCCTCGCCAAGAAATTTTGATACGATTTTTTTTATTTAAAACCTTCTCAGACATCCAATACTGAATTGATATTGATTACCAATTGTTTTCGGCAGATATTCTTGATTCAACCAACTACCATCAATAGTCAGTACATTAAACTTTGCGAACTTTTTCCTGAAGATAAATCCGGCCTTGTAAGATGTAAGTTGAGTCACCCCATTTAGTTGAATAACATTGAGTCTGTCATCAGGGGAAACACCATAGCCAATATTGAACCCTAACATATCGTCTGCACTTGCATAGTAATAACGTGCAGATAAATTGTAAGATGATGAAACGGTGCTGGTGAATGTACTGGGTGTAATGTAGGCTCTTGCACCAAACAACCAGCTTTTATAATATTTACCTATATATCCTGTATATACATAAGTAGGATCACCAGAAAACTTTAAATAACGCACCCCTATTTCTGCCTCGTAGCTTTGAGGCAAATTAGCATACAGAGAAAATCCGCCACGCCAATGCGGAAAAACACCAATATTATCAGAATAAGCCAAGCCTACATAACTGTAAAATGTATTGGAAATACGTGGATACGCTTCTAGCTCATATTGGTATCCGTTAGAAGCAAACCGATTGGCATAGTTGAATCGCCCGATGATAGAACCTATACCGGTATTTCTTCCATAATCAACACTAACCATATGCCATGGATCTGCAAACTGTTTATCAAATGTTACAAAATCATAGCTCACACCAATTCGGTTTTTCACAGCATTCTCTCTGATACGATTTGCTAACGCTCTCGCTTCTGTATTGTTTTTATTGATCGATATGACTACCTGAACCGCTTGATCTGCTTCACTAAATTTGCGCATGCTATTCAAAATCCTTGCTTTCTTCAAATACAAGCCTTCTGATTTTGGATTGTACTTAATGCCTTCCTCACAAATCGCTAATGATTTTTCACTTTCATCATTCCAGAATGTCATATCAGCATAAGCCAGACAAGCATCCTCATAACCCGGATTTTGTTTGAGCACTTCTTCAAAGCAAATTCTCGCACTGTCATAATTTTTTGTCCATGTATAGATCCTTCCTAAAAAAATGCGGAGATCTGAATAGTTGGGGCTTTTTGCAATGGCTTTGTACAAATAGATTTTTGCCTGTGGATAGTTATTCTCATCAAATGCTGCTTTACGTGCTGCCTTGAGCAA
>JBDKEH010000092.1:0-3551 GCA_039795345.1 Bacteroidota bacterium | reverse complement strand
AGTGAGCAAAATGAATTTGCAAAAAACGGATACCGAAAGTTAAAAAAAGAGGATAATGTTCTTTATCCATGGTACGATTTGTCAGTACACTCTCAAGGTGCATGGCTGAGTGGAAATATTTCAAATAATAAGATGGCTTTGGAATTCGAGGGAAGGGCAAGCTGGAAGGGTGATTACGAAACGGAAACGCATTTACTACGTTACCTCGATAAAAAACAATACTTCGCTTTTTATATAGGCTATGATTACAGGAAAAATAAAACGCTGCCATTGGCAAACAAACCCAACTCAAAGGATAACCGTAGGGTTTTTGATGCAGGGTTTTATTATTTATTGCCTATGCTTATCCGTTCAGAATGGAGGGTTGACCATACAGGTCGTTTAAGATTACAATTGGAAAGAAGAGATTTGCCCCTAAGTAATAATTTCTTTTTTGATTTCAGAGTAAATACTGATAAAGAATATAATGTAGCAGCTAGATATATGATAGCTAAATCATTTTCCATCAGCACAAATTATGACAGTGATTATAAATGGGGAATTGGATTAACATGGCATTATTGAAATGAGAATAAAAATATTTTATGAAACATAACCACCACAACGAGCAGCGGTATACTTGCCCAATGCATCCTGAAATTGTGAAGGACGAACCCGGCAATTGTCCCAAATGCGGAATGAATCTCGTCCCTGTTGATGCAAACGAGAAAGAACATTCCCAGTTGCAGCATCTGCATACAGACAATATAATAGAGGCCTCTTCTCATGAAGAGTATGTTGTTGAACGGCGAAATGCTCAAGGGTTCCAAAAGTATACTTGTCCCATGCACCCTCAAATCATACACGATGGTCCTGGTCAGTGCCCTCTGTGTGGTATGTCGCTTGTGCCAATTGCAAAACCTGTTATGCATGGTGGACATGAAGCTCATTCCTCCGGTATCGCAGATTTCAAAAAACGGTTTTATGTTGTGCTGATTCTTACGGTTCCTATCATGTTGCTTTCAGAAATGATTCAACATTGGCTGAATATTCACATCAGTTTCGCTGGCTCAAACTATGTGTTACTTATTTTATCCTCGGTTGTATTCTTTTATGGTGGCTGGCCATTTCTCAAAGGGTTAACCGGAGAAATGCGGGCAAAAAATCCCGGAATGATGACATTGGTCGCATTTGCTATTTCTATAGCCTATATCTATAGCCTAGCAATTGTACTGGGGTTAAAGGGCATGGATTTCTTTTGGGAATTAGCAACACTCATTCTTATCATGTTATTAGGGCACTGGATAGAAATGAAATCTGTAGCTGGTGCATCAAGGGAACTTGAATTACTGGTACAGTTAATGCCTGATGACGCTCATTTAATCAATGGTGATACAATAACTGAAGTAAAAACTGATTCACTGAAAGAAAATGATGTGATTCTTATCAAGCCTGGGGAGAAGGTTGCTGCCGATGGAATTATCATAGATGGGGAAAGTTACCTAAATGAGTCCATGCTTACAGGTGAATCGAAACCTGTTGAAAAATCAAAGGGAGATAAAGTGATTGCAGGAGCTATCAACGGTAATGGAGCTATAAAAGTTGCCGTGTCACATGGTGTCAAAGATTCTTACTTATCGCAGGTCATAAAACTGGTTCAGGATGCACAACAATCAAAATCCAAAACTCAATTAATTGCAGACAGGGCAGCAAGATGGCTTACGCTGGTTGCGATTGTGGCAGGTATCACTACTTTTTTGGTTTGGTATTTATCGGGAAAAGATTTGGCCTTTTCCATTGAGCGTATGGTAACAGTAATTGTTATTTGCTGCCCCCATGCACTGGGATTAGCTGTTCCACTGGTAGTGGCAAAATCAACGGCACTATCAGCAAAACATGGGTTACTGATAAAAAACAGAACAGCCTTTGAAAATGCAAGAAAGATAACAACGTTGGTATTTGATAAAACCGGAACGCTGACAGTTGGGAAATTTGAAGTTTCTAAGATTGTTTCATTAACTGAAGGTCTTTCTGAACATGAATTATTAAAATATGCAGCTGCTTTGGAACAGAACTCAGAACATCCTATTGCCACAGGAATTATGCAGAAAGCAAAAATCTTAGCGATTCAAATTCCAGTTGTAGGCAACTTTAATGCCATTACAGGAAAGGGAGTCGAAGCAACTATAGAAGGTTACGATATAAAAATTGTGAGTCCTGGATATCTTAAAGAGTCGAATGTTAAATTACCCGAGGACTATATGACTGATGCTTCTGAAACCGTCGTATTTGTTTTGATAAATAATCAACTTTCCGGTTATATTGCTTTGTCAGATACTATTCGGCCAGAATCAGCAGAAGCTATCCGGGCTTTGGGTATTGACAATATAAAATCAGTATTACTTACAGGTGATAATAGAAGAGTGGCTGAAACAGTTGCCCGTAAATTAGGTATGAATTTTTTCTTTGCTGAGGTGTTACCACATCAGAAACTAGAAAAAATTAAGGAATTACAGGAAGAAGGAGAGTTTGTTGCGATGACAGGAGACGGTATCAATGATGCCCCTGCCTTAGCACAGGCTAATATCGGTATTGCGGTTGGATCTGGTTCTGATATTGCAGCGGAAACAGCTGGGATTGTATTGGTCAATAGCAATCCGCAAGACGTTGTTTCATTAATTCGGTTTGGCAAGGCCACTTATAGAAAAATGATTCAAAATTTGATTTGGGCTACGGGTTATAATATAGTAGCCTTGCCATTGGCGGCGGGGGTACTCTACAAAATGGGAATCCTGTTAAGCCCTGCTGCTGGTGCCGTTTTAATGAGTGTGAGTACGGTTGTGGTGGCTATTAATGCAAGTCTTTTAAAAATAAAATAAATCAACAACCTATATTGTTTATGGCAAAAAGTAAACACTACTACATACGAAAAATACACCGCTGGCTCGGTGTTATTTTAGGCATTCAGTTTTTATTATGGACAATTGGTGGCCTATATTTCAGTTGGAGCAATATGGATGAAGTGCATGGTGACATTCAAAAGAAAAATGCAACGCTTCTCTCTTCTGATATTTCTCTGGTCAGTCCTACAGTAGCGCTGGATACAATAAAAATGATTCATCGTATTGATTCAGTTGTCTCCATTCAATTGATTGAAATTTTGGGCAAGCCTTTTTACCAGGTTCGTTGTATAAGTACCATTCAGAATGAAACTAATGATGAACATGGGACGCAGGTAATGAATCATCTTGCCGATGCAGAAACAGGTCGGATTCGTGGACCATTGACAAAAGAAGAAGCGGTTAATGTAGCTAAAATGAGATTTAATGGAGAACCCGAAGTAAAATCAGTTGAATACTTAACTGGCACAAGTGGTCATCATGAATATCGGGAAAGCCCTCTGCCTGCCTATGCCATTACCTTTGAACATCCATCAAAAACGACTGTTTACGTTGCCAGTGAATTAGGAACTATTCAAAAATTCAGGAATAATAAATGGAGAATATTTGATTTTCTGTGGATGATGCACACGATGGATTATGAAAGTAGGGATCATATCGGTAACTGGCTGC
>JBDKEH010000079.1:0-41395 GCA_039795345.1 Bacteroidota bacterium | reverse complement strand
CTAACATTGGCACAAACCAAAGTGATCAATGATTTTCCGATCGTGTTATTAGGTAAAGACTATTTTCAGCCATTGCTTGACAGCATTGATGACATGGCGAAACATGGAACCATTTCTCCTGAAGATAAAAAGCTATTGTTTCTTACTGATGATGTGAATGAAGCCATGGACTACATTAAAACATATGTCCGTAAAAATTACACAGTAAAACCAAGAAGAAGGCTATGGTGGTTGTTTGAGAAGAGGTGAAAAAATTTCCAATGCCCAACTTCGAAATTGGATATTGGACATTGGAAATCGAATATTTATCTATCCTTCCAACACCGGTCTTAGCCACTTTTCGGCGGTTTCGAGGGACATGCCTTTTCTTTTTGCGTAGTCTTCGAATTGGTCTTGTTGAATTTTTCCTACCCCATAATACTGACTTTGTGGATGAGCAAAATACCATCCACATACAGAAGATGCCGGATACATAGCCAGGCTTTCGGTAAGTTCTATACCAATGTTCTGAGTGACTTGCAGTAAGTCGAATAATTTATACTTTTCTGTATGATCAGGGCAGGCAGGATAACCCGGTGCCGGACGAATACCCACATATTTTTCTTTGATCAACTCTTCATTGCTGAGTGATTCATGTTGATCATAACCCCAATATTCTTTTCTGGTTTTCAGGTGTAAGAATTCTGCAAAAGCTTCTGCTAAACGGTCGGCCAATGCTTGTAGCATGATCTTATTGTAGTCATCATGATTTGCTTCAAACTTTTTGATATGTTCATCAATGCCTTGAATAGTTACTGCAAAAGCCCCGATATGATCTTTCTTTCCACTTTCAACAGGTGCTATGAAATCAGCTAATGAAAGATTGGGCTGTCCCGCCGCTTTTTTGATCTGCTGACGAAGGAAAGACAGCGTTGTTTTTTTATTTTGATCTGTTACAATCACATCATCATTATTGCTTGCTGCTCCCCAGAAACCAATGGTACCTTTTGCAGTGAGCCATTTTTCTGTAATGATGGAATCCAATAAGGCATTTGCATCATTGTACAGTTTGGTAGCTTCTTTTCCTACCACTGTATCTGTCAGTATTTCTGGAAAATTACCATGCATTTCCCAGGCAATAAAGAAGGGCTTCCAATCAATATAAGGACGAATTTCATTCAGATCTGCATCTGCAAATACTTTGATACCTGTAAAGCTTGGCGTAACAGGTGTGAAAGATGACCAGTCTATATCTACTTTATTTTGTAACGCATCACTGTAAGAAAGATATTGTTTGACACTTTTTTTATTATCAAACCCTTCTTTCAGTTTTACATATTCTTCGGCGGTAGATTTTAGAAATCCTTCTTTCTGGTCTTTATTCAAAAGAGAACCGGCAACAGTTACACTTCTGGAAGCATCCAATACATGAATAACGCCATTTTCATACTCAGGTGCAATTTTTACAGCCGTATGCATTCTAGATGTAGTAGCTCCTCCGATCAATAACGGTTGGTTCATACCACGGCGTTTCATCTCTTTAGCGATATGGACCATCTCATCCAATGAAGGAGTGATGAGTCCGCTTAATCCAATGATATCGGCATTTTCTTTTTGTGCAGCATCCAGAATTTTATCTGCGGGTACCATAACGCCAAGATCAATGATATCATAGCCATTGCAACCCAATACAACACCTACAATATTTTTTCCAATGTCATGTACATCACCTTTTACAGTGGCCAATAATATTTTTGCTGCACCTGCAGCTTCAGTGTTGGCTGTTCCTGCTTTGAGATGTGCTTGTTTTCTTTCTTCTTTTTCTGCTTCAATATAAGGAGTGAGAACGGCTACGCTTTTTTTCATGACACGTGCACTCTTCACGACTTGCGGTAAGAACATTTTACCTGCACCAAAGAGATCGCCTACGATATTCATACCATCCATCAATGGACCTTCAATAACATCCAATGGCTTGGGATATTTCTGTCTGGCTTCTTCTGTATCTGCCTCAATATAATCTGTGATACCATTGATAAGGGAGTGTGCCAATCTTTTTTCAACAGGTTCATTTCTCCAAGCCTCATCTTTTACTTCTACCTTACCTTTTGCTTTTACGGTTTCAGCGAAAGCGATCAGTTTTTCTGTCGCTTCATTGTTTTCATTGTTTCTGTTCAACAATACATCTTCACATAAATCACGAAGTGTAGGTTCAATTTCATCATACACTACTAATTGACCGGCATTCACGATTCCCATATCCATGCCGGCTTTAATGGCATGGAAAAGAAATACAGAGTGAATGGCTTCGCGCACATGATCATTGCCGCGAAAAGAGAAAGAGACATTCGAAACACCGCCACTCACTTTGGTCAGTGGCATTAGTTGTTTGATCTCTCTGGTAGCTTCAATAAAATCAACGGCATAATTATTATGTTCTTCAATACCCGTTGCAACCGCAAAAATATTTGGATCAAAAATGATGTCTTGTGGAGGGAAGCCCACTTTTTCAGTGAGAATCTTATAAGCACGATGACAGATCTCTACTTTTCTTGCTTTAGTATCCGCTTGTCCAACCTCATCGAAAGCCATTACAATCACAGCTGCACCAAAAGCTTTACAAATGAAAGCCTGTTCAATGAATTTCTCTTCTCCTTCTTTCATGGAGATAGAATTCACGATACACTTCCCTTGTACACATTTTAAACCCGCTTCAATGATCTCGAATTTAGAGCTATCGATCATGATGGGAATACGTGCAATATCCGGCTCACTTTGTAAGAGATTCAGAAAAGTGGTCATGGCTTTTACTCCATCCAACAACGCATCATCCATATTTACATCCAAAACCTGTGCGCCATTTTCTACTTGTTGACGTGCAACAGATAAAGCCTCTTCATATTTGTTCTCACGAATAAGTCTTGCAAATTTTTTTGATCCGGTTA
Organism: Bacteroidota bacterium; assembly: GCA_039795345.1. Taxonomy (GTDB): domain Bacteria; phylum Bacteroidota; class Bacteroidia; order Chitinophagales; family Chitinophagaceae; genus Sediminibacterium. The sequence goes on along the minus strand of JBDKEH010000079.1, from coordinate 38,471 downwards.
CATTGGTTCTTTCGCCAACGTTGACGAAATTGGTTTCCGGTCTAACTACTAATGGCTCAAGACCTGATAATCGTAGATAGGGTTTTATGGTAATCAATGAACTCATGTTAGTATCTTATAATTAAGCCAATGCTGTTTCAATAATTGGAAGTGGTCTGGGCGAAATTGTTTTAACGTGATCGGCAATATGTTTGATATGATCCGGTGTGGTACCGCAACATCCTCCTACAATATTTACAAAACCTTGCTTGGCCCATTCTTCAATAAAGTGAGCCGTCTGGTGAGGTGCTTCATCGTATTCGCCCATTGCATTGGGTAATCCGGCATTTGGATAAGCAGAAGTGAAGCAAGAAGCGATCTGACTCAACTCTTCGATGTGTGAACGCATTTCAGCAGCACCCAATGCACAATTCAGGCCAACACTCAGTGGTTCTGCATGCATCACCGATGTATAGAAAGCTTCGAGTGTTTGTCCGCTCAATGTTCTTCCTGATGCATCTGTAATTGTGCCACTGATCATGATTGGTAATTCGGGGATACCTGTTTCACGGAAAAATTGTTTAGCTGCGAAAATGGCTCCTTTGGCATTTAGCGTATCAAAAATGGTTTCGATCAATAAAATATCAACGCCACCATCTACCAATCCTTTGATCTGTTCTTTATAGGCTGTAACGACTTCATCAAAAGTCACAGCTCTGAACCCCGGGTTGTTGACGTCTGGTGAGAGGCTCAATGTTTTGTTCAGAGGACCTATGGCTCCGGCTACATATTTAGGGGTGGTACCCGGATTGGCTGCTGTATATTCAGTAACAGCATCCTTTGCACATTTTGCTGCAGCTACATTTAATTCATAAGCGAGCGATTGCATATCATAATCTGCCATTGCAATTGTAGTACTGCTGAAAGTATTGGTCTCAATGATGTCTGCACCGGCAGCAAGGTATTCTTTATGTATGCCTTTGATGATCTCAGGTTGTGTAATGCATAACAGGTCATTGTTTCCTTTCACATCACAATGCCAGTCTTTGAATCTTTCACCGCGATAATCTGCTTCTGTTAGTCTGTGGCGCTGAATCATGGTACCCATGGCACCATCGATCACCAGAATTCTCTTTTCTAGTTCTTTACGAATACTCATAATACACTTCTTTAAGAACAACGAATTGTTCAATGAAATTCAATGAACCAATAAAACGTAGTGAGAAAATTCAAGGGTGCTTTTCTGTACGTTTATTAGTTCGATTTGTCCCGATACTATCGGGATTACAGGCCGAACAATAAACAAATCCGCCTGTGTAGGGTGCAAAGATAGGTAAAATGCAATAAAAAAGCCCCTGAAGTCACGACTTCAGGGGCTTGAATGCTCTTATATCATTTATCCTTTTTTCTTTCGGCCAATATTGAATATGCGTGAGATATTAAAGCCCCAGCGAATATCCCCTTTACCCCATGAGCCAAAGGTCTCATGAATGAAAGTGTGTTCATTCATACCAATGGAATTGGTGAAATGTAACTGAAATACGTGCCCTCCGGTTTGAATATCAACACCGATCGATAACGGGTTGTAAGTTCCATCAAAACGTTCTGTCTGAACAAAGTATTCAGCATTGATGCTTACTTTTTTGCTCACCTTTTGTCTGGCCAAAAAACCCACTGAGAACAGGTCTTTTGCGCCACCTGTTAGAAAGAGAATACGGTTATAACGGGTATAGGTTGGTGATATCTGCAAAGAAGTATTCTCACTAAATTTTCTAGCAACCATTAATTGTGCCGTATAATAAGTTCTGTCTTGGGTTTTAACATTTAAAGTTGGATCTGCATAACGCAATCCACGATACATTACAGAACCTAATAGCGAAATAGAAACAGGCACATTTTTAACACCCGAACTTTGTCTCAGTACTCTGTATTTAACAAATGCATCACCTTCTTTATTCGTACCAGTTCTTCCTATGCCGATCATTAGGTTTTCAGATAAACCGAAATCAAAACCGATACGTGCTGATACAAAGTCAAGTCCAAATAAATTGTAGAACCCTTGATTCAAAGGTGCAAAACGGTGATTGATACGAAAGTCCATACTTCCTTTACCGGTTATTTCTACCGTTTGTGTGGTAACGAGTCGAGTGGAGTAAAAAGTGTTGAGTGTTTTTTCAGTTCTGCTTTTGTCTTCAACTGCAGCAGTGCTGTCTTGCATTTTGAATAGGTCTGTTTCTTGTGCAACAGCAGTGAATGCGGTAAGGGTGAGGCAAAAGATAGCCAATGACCTTTTTAGTAAGATCTTCATACAGGTGTTTTTATGGTGAGAATGATTACTGGTACTGACAGCTGATATCTACGGTCACTTTTTCAGTAACTGAAGATGCATCGATCTTGAAATCGCTCATGTTGATCACAAATCCTGCTTTGGCACTCGGTTTTCCGCCCTTGATCTCAATGGTTCCTTTTACGGTGATGTTCTTTGTAACACCATGCATGGTAAGATCTCCTTTTACAGAAACCGCATATGAGCCGTCTTTGGCGAAATTCACATCTTTCAGGTTCACAATATTTCCTTTGAAATCAGCTCTAGGGAACTTGCTGCTTTCTACATACTGATCATTAAAGTGCTCTTGCATTTCTGCGTATTTGAACTTGAAACCCTTCATCAACATACTGAAGGTGATTTGTCCATTATCCGCAACTCTGCTGGTTACTTCATTATTCACTGCTTTTACATCTCCATCTGTTGGAGACTCAAAAGTGATCTTTCCATTACGTGTTCCAAATATTTTTTGCGCTTCGGATTGCAGTCCGATCAAGCACAACAGCGATGCTAATGCAATAATTTTCTTCATAATCTATCCTTGCTTATTTTACTAAAATACCATCATTGATAACAACGTTTGCATCCGGTATATAACCTCTGCAAAAGCCTTTGAATGTAATATTCTGTCCTTCACTCAATGTACCCGGATTTGTTTTAAAAGTACAATTGATGACTACAAATGGGTCATTGGTTTTTATATCTACGACAACCTGACCATCCTGGTTTGTAGTTACCGCCAATACTTCTCCTGATAGTTCAATAGCTTTATCTAGATACAGTGTATTAGCTGCATTTTCATCTGCTTTGAAAGCGTCGTATAACTGCTGTGCAGTCATTTTAACACCTTCTTGCTTACTTACATCTTCATGTTTACGGTTGTAAACGAAAAATACAGTTGCTGCAACCGACAAAACTGCTCCCACCAATCCAAACCACAATAACTTCTTGGCTTTGCTGAAATTGGTGATGATGTAGATCAATAAACCCAGAAACGGAAGGATAGCCACTATGATCATCCATTTTTGTCGCTGGTTTTTATCTAAATCAGTTCTTTTTGATACAGTGATCACTGATATGATCATTACGATCAGCCAAATGATGCCTGTACTGATCAAACCTGCCATTAAACCTGATATTTCCATAGTATTCGTTTGAACTGATTAAAGAAACAGACTGATTTTGTTTTGGTTCACTCTTGTTTCGAGGCAAAAAGATAAAACAAAAGCTGTTTCCCGAAAAATTCAATGTTTAAACGGCAATTTAGTTGATCTTGTTTATATGAACCATTACGAAAAGAGAAAAGAAAGGTTGCTTTTCACTAAAAATTAACCTATTTGACATATTGCTGCACCGGAAGTCGGTTCGCAATGCTTTTGGCGAGTGTCATTTCATCAGCATATTCAAGATCGCCACCAAAGGCGATACCTCGGGCAATGGTTGTGATGCGACAAGGAAGATGAGCAATTTTTTTCTGGATATAATAAATGGTGGTATCCCCTTGAATGTTTGGGTTCAGGGCAAAAACAAGTTCTTCAGTTTTTTCTTTTTCAATCCTTTGAACAAGTGATTCTATACTTAATTGTTCCGGACCGATACCATCAAGCGGTGAAATGATACCTCCCAGTACGTGATATGAACCATTGAATTGCTGGGTACTTTCAATAGCGATGACATCACGGATATTTTCTACCACGCAGATCATTTGCTGGTTACGCATTGAGTTCGAGCAGATAGCACAGATATCGCCATCGCTGATATTATGACAACGCTGGCAGAATTTGATATCGCGCCTCATTCTGGCAATGGTTTCACCAAAATGCTGTACTTCATTTACTTCTTGTTTGAGCAAATGCAATACCAATCGTAAAGCCGTTTTTTTTCCAATACCCGGAAGCTTGGAAAACTGCGCTACTGCATTTTCAAGAAGTGAAGAAGGAAGTTGCATGGTGCGAAGATAAGAGGGAAAAGCTACAAGTTACAAGCTTCAAGCTGCAAGGAAGAGATAAGGGGAGGAAGCGACAAGCTGCACGCTTCAAGCTACAAGGAAGAGATGTGATTCAAGGTACAAGTAATGACAATCATTATCGATTATCTCACTTTAACTTGAAGCGTGCGGCTTGTGGCTCATAGCTTATTGCAACGCAATCGTTGTTTCATTGTCCCAATTAGCTCTGATGCTTAACTGGCGTGGGATAAAAAATACTTTCTCCGGTTGTTTTTTGATAATGCCAAAACTACCGGTATCCCATTTCCCATTTTGATTGTCGTCATACAATATTCTTAACTCGTAACTACCGGGTTTAAAGCGACGAATTTGAAGATCATTTTTGCTGATGGGATAAGCGGCTACTAGTTCATCATTTTGGAAGAGCTGTAATACAGTATGCTGACTGGTATCAACATTTAGAAAGCGAAAACGCACACTACCGTATTCTGTTTCTTTTCGGGTAGTTAATAATAAAGTATCTGTTCTAGGTAAGGATGTTGCATTACTATCCAATGCTGCATCTTTTTCGATGATCAGCTTATAAGTTGTATTCTCTTTCCAAGGATAACGAAGGGTCATGGTTTTACGAAAGCTGTCCAATGAAATAGTATATCCTTTTTGTAATACATTCTCATTGTCAGTTAATCTGAGTTTGCCAGTATCCAATGAAAAAACCTTTCTATTAAAAACCATTTTAAAATCACTTAAAAGATCTTGCATGCCATTGTCCAAAATGGTTAGATAACGTAATCGCTTATCATCACGCAAGGAAGGGGGAAAGCCGCTGGAAGGATCAGAACGTTTATCGTTACCAATGGGTAATGTTTGTACAAAGGCATAAAATGTATCTATACGATCAGTATTACTGCCGATCTGCACCAATGAGTCTCGAAAAGCGAATAAAGAAGTGCTATCAAATATCTTATTATAGCTTTTCCCATTTACAACATAAGCTGCAAAAGTACCTTTAGGCAGATTATTGAATTTGAATTCTCCTTTTCCATTGATCCTTGTAAAAAATCGTGGACTTAATTTTCTGACAGCACTGTCGGAAGTGTTGTTGTGTAGAACAACCATCAAAGTGCTATCTACTTTTCCGGTTTCAGCTACAAAGACCTTGCCCTCATAAGTATTGAAATCGATAGAAGGTCCGGTGGCGAAAACATAGCGAAAGTTTTTTGCCACATTACTTTCATTCACATCAATAATACTATTGCCAAAATCAATGGAATAGGTTGTGTTTTCTTCCAAAGAGTCTCTAAAGCGAATGGTTACATTACGAAGTTTATAATCAACCTGCGGAATACTTTTTGGAACAGGTGAATAAATAATATTCTCGGTATTCTGAAGACTAACGAACTCATTGAAAGTGAGTATGATGTTTTTAGTTTTCACATTGGTAGCTGAATCTTTCGGATTAGCGATCAACAAACGCGGAGGCAGACTGTCTCTTGGCCCACCGCTAGGAGGTATGATGTTAGCACAAGAATGTATGAAAACCATAGTCATAACAGCTAGTGCCATACCTGTTAAACGGAAAATAAGCGTCAAAAGATTTTTCATGCGTGTTGCAAACTTACAGGCTTTCTCCCTAGCGTTATGCCGGTTGAGCCAAAAATCATGTTAATCATTCTGTTTCCTCTTCGGTTTCATCAGGTTCATGTAAGGTAACAGCCATTTCATTGGTTTTTACAAATTGGCACCAGCGACAATCTTCTTTCCCACACCCTGTATAAAAATCTTTTTTCCGGATCTTTTCCCAAACTGATTCTATTTGTGCTGTAACTGTAGCAATATCCTGAGGCGTAATGACCCTTTTTTCTTTGAGGTATCCTTTCTTTTTATCGGGTTCTACGAAATCAAATTCTGCACTCACCGCTTCCCAATTCTTGGATGGATAGTTATCAACTAAAATTTTATAGAAAACTGCCTGTCGCCAATAATCACCTCCCAATGGTTCTTTATCACTTGGCGCATTTAATTTTTTGATACCCTTTTCAGCATCACCTGTTTTATAATCTACGACGTTCACCTGTCTGCCATTGAATTCGAGTTTATCCAGCTTGCCTTTCAAAGGGATACCTTTAATGGTAACATTCCGGATGTTAGTTTCTATGGCAACGATCTTTTCCCACTGATCAATATAACGTTCATAGTATGCGGGTAACACTTGTTCACCTTGTTCCATTCTTCTTGCAAACTGTTCTTTAGTAAAATGTTCTCTGTTTCGTTCCATGTACTTTTTAAAATCTGCCACAAATTCTGATAGATCAGGGAACTGATTATTGTTCTGCTGCATTTTCTGGAACAACTTCTGCAAAGCAAAGTGAACAGCCGATCCAAATTCAGTAGCTTCTGATTTTCCGGAAGGCACACGTACCAGGTTATTGAAATAAAACTGTAATGGACATTTCAGATAATTATTGAGAGCCGTTACATTCATGACAAACTTATCCAAGAGTTGGTCAATGAAAGCAGCTTCTGTTTGTTCGATTTCCGGCTTTAACTCTTTGCTCATGGATAAAATGGCAAAATCAGCGATCGTGTCTTCCGAAAGACTGATCTTTTCGTGAGGTAACATATGTTCTTCACGTATTTCAGCAATGAACATGGAAGGTTCTATTTCTTTGCCGTCCTTATTGCTTCTGGTATAAGAGATGTATAAATTTTTTGCCGCACGTGTCATAGCCACATAAAACAATCTTCGCAGCTCTTCTTCTTCACTGTGTGCAGGTTGTGATGAAAAAATGGTATCAGGCATGCTATATCCACCGGCCGGCTTTCTTTTCTTTTCCCAGTTTGATGAGTTACATCCTGCAATGAATACATACTCGTACTCTAATCCTTTTGAGCCATGAGCAGTAAGTAGATTTACAGCTCTATCGGTACCTGCCACTCTTACCAAAGGAAGTACCAACGATTCTTTCTCCATCAGATCAAAAATATTCACAAGCTTTTCGAGTGTAAGATTTGGGTTTCGATGCGTTTCTTTTTTAATGAAATCGAAAATTCCGGTAAGCAATTGTAAGAGCCAATGTTTGTCTGCACTATTCATGACAAATGCCAGTAACCCTGTTTCTCGAATACAGTTTTCAAATAATGTTTGAACTGTAACATTTGGAACATCTGTAATCAGTTTCTCTAAAATGCTTTGTGCTTTTCTAAGTCCGGGTATTTCAGCGCTGAATAGATCAGGTAAGGGTCCTTGTAGTTTTTCTGCAATTAACTGGCGAAGTGAGATCTTTTGGCTGTTTAAATTTCTGGATGAAGCTTCTGCACTCAATTTGGCGATCTCTATGGATGGAATACCAAACCATTGGTAATGTAAGATCTCAAACAATAATTCATCACCGCTAAAAGGTATATGGTGTTCTGCAGTAAGATATCTTAATAACTGCAACAATTGTTTGGCAACTTGTTCGTGAAGAATATTGACATCTCTTTTACTATAAACAGGTATTTGTTTTTGTTGAAAGTATTTAGCCAACTCTTCATTGGGTTTATTCTCACGATAAATGATACAGATATGTCCGGGTTCTACTCCACTACGAATCAATTCTTCCACTTGAAGAGTGATGTGAATCATTTCCTCACGTGGATTTTCATATTCTCTGATGGTAGGGAGTATTGTACTATCATTGATCTTTGTATTGGAAGCGGTTAATACTTTACTCAGTCCATCGATCTTGTTCACTAGCCTTTCTTTATTTCTTTCGATCAATGATCTTGAAACATCCAGAATGGGTTGTGTAGAACGATAGTTGTTGGTGAGCACAACGGTATACAATGAGTTACTGAACTGATCTGCAAACTCCTGCATGTTCTCCACATTTGCTCCCTGAAAGCGATATATACTTTGATCATCATCTCCTACAACAAATACATTGGGTTCCTCCCAATAACTGATCAATAGTTTTACCAGCATATTCTGTGTACCACTGGTATCCTGAAATTCATCCACTAGAATATATTGGTATTGCTCCTGGTATCTTGCAAGTACATTCGGGTGTGTTTTAAAAACATCGATCACCCAATTGATCATATCGTCAAAATCATAGCGGTTTTTACTTCGCATCATTTGCTGAAAACGTGAGAACTCGTTCACAGCTGCACGAAGTTTTTCCATCTTTTCTTTTTCCTCAGCGATCTTATTCTCTTTTAAGTCTCCCTTTTTAAATGCCCCCTGATTTCTTTTATAGATGAACTCTTCTCGATTGGGTAAGTCATTCAAGTAAGCATCGATACATTGGTTGATGTATTCCGGCTGCCAACCTTCTCTTTTCATATTGCTGAAAAGATGTTGAAGGTTTTTGATCTCGAAATACACATCGCCACGGTATCTTTTCAAAGGATGATTTTTTGGAAATGCGTCGATGAGTTCTTTCAATAAGTCGATTCTCTCCAGATCAGATATAGGATCTAAAGCAGTTTTTTCAAAGAGAGAAAGATGATCTTGGATAACATCATTACAAAATGCGTGAAATGTACAGATGTTGACTTTATAGGCATCAGGACCAATAAAATTCACGAGTCTTTTACGCATGGCAACCACACCTGCATCGGTATAAGTTAGACACAAAATATTTTCAGGCTGAGTGTCTGTTTCTAATCTAAGCTTACCGATGCGTGCTCCAAGGATCTGAGTTTTGCCTGTTCCGGGCCCTGCGATCACCATTACCGGCCCTTCGGTCTTATCCACCGCATTTTTTTGTTGTTCATTCAATCCTTCATAGATCTTCTTGAACTGTTCCTGTTGTTGTTCACGCGTAATCATGAAATAAAGATAGAGGAATATTTGAGTGTGGGTATTGGGTAATAGGTGCTGGGTAATAGGTGCAGGTTCTGGGGGCTGCGCATCTAAGAATTATCTGCAGAACCTGCACCTATTACCCAGTACCCAACACCTACCCGAACCTTTTATCTTTAAGTGTGTTATTACACAAAGCAACTTCATGTCTAAGGTCTATTCTCTTAAAACCATTCAAAAAATTCCTATCTCATTGGCTAAGGCATGGGATTTCTTTAGTCGTCCGCAGAATTTAAAAGAAATCACCCCTTCCAATCTTGGGTTTAATATTATCAGCAAACATCATGGGGATCGAATGTATCAGGGGCAGATCATTGAGTATAAGGTAAGCCCCATTTTAGGTATTCCCTTGTACTGGATGACTGAAATCACACATGTCCAGGAGAATAAATTCTTTGTAGATGAGCAACGCTTTGGTCCATACAGCTTATGGCATCATCAGCATCATTTCAAAGCCATTGATGGGGGTGTTGAGATGACAGATATTGTTCATTACAAGCTGCCTTTATGGTTTTTAGGAGATATTGCTAATACCATTATGGTACGCTCCCAATTGCGTGGCATATTTGACCATCGCTTTCAGGCAGTAGAACAACGTTTTGGTGCTTGGCCGGGTGCACAAGAGAAAAGAGTTTTGTTTGATGGGTCACTGTAATAATCGGAGTGGGCTCACATTATTATCCGTATCAACAGAAGCGATCAAAACCTTCTTATTCTTTGTTTCGGGTAATGTATTCAAGTCGATAACAGCTGTTTTGTCGCCCGGAATAAAAAGAATGAGTTGACTATTTGCAAAATCAGCTTCTTCTTTTCCCTGATGGATAAATACTGCAAACCCCTTAATTTTTTCTTCTCCTTTATAAGCCAATTTATAAGTATGTTCATTCGCCTTTTCTACCAAGGGTTGCGGTGGTATGGTATTATCGATCCAAGGCATAGGAGGAACTAATGCAGGATAACGATAATAGTTTTGTTGTAGACTATCATTCCATCCATTGGGATTTTTATTGAAAGCACTGCTATTGTAGTAAATACTTCCCTGAACATTTTCATGGGTTCTCAATGCTTTGATCTGTTCAGGAATTTCATTTCTGTTTTTCCATGCTGTATTACTTCCTGCACGATAGATACCATGTCCAATGTATAAGTGTCTTTCATAGCTATGTTCATTCCACCAACGTAACAGTATATCATAGCTGGCCAATGCGTGACCTCTTTCCCAGTATAGTTGTGGTACGATATAATCGATCCATCCTTTTTGTAACCAAAGAAGCACATCCGCATGAAGCTCATCGTAATTGGTAGGTCCTGATCTTGTTTCACTTCCCATAGGATCTTGATGTTTGTTACGCCATACTCCAAATGGACTGATGCCAAATTTGACTTTAGGATTTGTTTTTCGGATGGTTTTTTGTAGGAGAACAATGATGCTATCACAATTGCTTCTTCTCCATTCGTCTTTGGCCATTCCTTTTCCATATTTCAGGAAAGTAGATTGATCCGGGAATTCTCTACCGGGTATTTTGTAAGGATAGAAATAGTCATCCATGTGAATAGCGTCTATTCGATATCTTTTCACAATATCTTCTACTACTGCTGCAACATGGGCCCTTACTTCAGGAATACCGGGATTGAAATATTTTTTGTCGCCATAAGTCACAAACCATTCAGGGTTTTGTTTGCTGATATGATTGGGCGCAACCGATGAACGAAGAATATTAAAAACGGCACGGTATGGATTTAACCATGCATGAAATTCCATACCCCTTTTATGTGTCTCTTCGATCATAAATTGAAGTGGGTCATAGTACGGAGATGGGGGCAGACCTTGTTTACCGCTGAGGTATTCACTCCAAGGTTCTAATGTTGATGGATAGAAAGCATCTGCTGAAGGTCGAATTTGTACGATGAGAGCATTCATCCCATTGCGACGATGCATTTCAGCTATGCGTATGAACTCTGCTTTTTGTTCTTCTACAGATAGACTTCTTTTACTTGGCCAGTCAATATTTTCAACGGTAGCTATCCAAGCACCTCTGAATTCATAATTAGGCGACTGTTGTGCTTTCGAGAGATAACAGGTCAGTAAGAAGAAGCAGGGAAAAAGAAAGTGTAGCAAAGGTTTCATACTTCAAATATAAAACACTGTCATTGCGTTACCTTTTTTGTGGATGAATTCACTGTAACAACAGGGGAAATTAACATTCGCGGATCTTATCCAGCAACTTATTGAGCGTATTGGCTTCTGCTTCGGTAAGATTTTGCATCAGCTCATCAATATCCGCATTCTTTTTGTCTAATTTGTCTAACAGGGATAAGCCTTTTTTTGAAATGCTTACATCCACCAGTCTTTTGTCTGCAGAGCAGACTTTCTTTTCAACAAGACCTTTTTTGAGTAATCGTTCAACGATACGGCTGGTATCACTCATTTTATCGAGCATTCTTGAGCGTATCTGCAGTGTACTGAGAGGCTGTTGACTTCCACGCAAAATGCGAAGAATGTTGTATTGCTGTGGGGTAATGTCATCAGGATCCAACATGGTTTTGATTTTCTCATTCAACCAGTTGGCAGAATAAATGATATTCACAGAAGCCTTCTGGTATTCATTCCTGAAATGCTGTTGTTGTATATCTTTCTCAATACCCATAGCTGTAAAAATAGGTGAAAACTGAGAGGTGAAAAGTGAAAGAAGCTGGATTTCTTATGTTTTTCACTTTTCGCCTCTCAGTTTTCGCTTCCTAATCTTCCCAAACACTCAATCCTTCACTACAATTGGCACAGATGTCAATATTTTTCCTGCTGGTCATTAATTCACTTCTGAACTGTTTATAATTATCGTTTTGCCAGATCTGTTTAAAGCTTTGTGATTTCAGATTACCCAATTGATGCATGGCATCTTTATCAAAACAACAAGGAACTACTAGTCCATCCCAAGTAATTACATTGGCATGCCAAAGCTTCCAACATCGATTACTCAATCCACTTTTTACTTTCATTTTCCCTTGCTTATCCTTAACGTAACGACTGTACTTTTTATTTTCAGGAATGAGTTGATGAGGGTCATTCTCATAGTCGTATACTTGTGCTGTTTTGAATCGAACCTGATCTACACCAATTTCCGCACCTAGTTTTTTTACTTCTTCGATCTGATGCTCATTGGGTTTCACAACAAGGAATTGAAAGAAAATGAAAGGTGTTTTACTATTCAGCTCTTTTTTCCATTTTACGATATTGCGAGCACCTTCCAATACTTTTTCCAGTTTACCCCCGACACGATATTGCTGATAGACATCCTGCGTAGTGCCATCAATAGAAATGATCAATCGATCCAATCCGCTTTCAACGGTTTTTTTAGCTTTTTCATCTGTCAGGTAATGAGCATTGGTGGAAGTGGCTGTGTAAATACCTTTATCATGCGCATACTTTACCATTTCCAAAAAATCAGGATTCAAATAAGGCTCACCCTGAAAATAAAAGATGAGGTACAACAGATCTTTGGATATATCATCCAATGTTTCCCTGAAAAAATCTTTCTGCAACATGCCGGTAGGTCTGGTGAAAGCTCGTAATCCACTTGGGCATTCAGGGCACCGAAGATTGCATGATGTTGTAGGCTCAAAAGAAATGGAAATAGGATAACCCCATTGTACAGGTTTGTTTGTAAAGCGACTGATCTGATAACTACTATATACTTTACAAGCATTCCAAACCCTTCTTAGGGTGAGCTTACTTAAAAAATTGACGCTGTCGTTCCAGTTAAAATAGCCCATCGGTGTAAAATTAGTAAAAAGAGGCTTGAAACAGCTTTTAGTTGTGTTGAAGAAGAAATTAGTAGTGAAACTGCTTTTCACGATTTTTGTACCCTATGACGCGAAAGAGACAGAAAAAACTCAATAGGTCGCAACGTATTTGGCTGGTATTGTTATTGAGTGGTTTTGCACTCATCTTATACTTTGCTTTATGGGAGAAATGGGAAGAAAGACAAGAGGAAACAATTGCATCAGTAACATATGAGGCTTTTGGTATTACGATACCTCCCGGATATGCTATACATGGTATTGATGTAAGTAGTTACCAAGGGGCAATACATTGGCCTTTAGTTAAAAAAATGTCTTCCGGTGAGGTTCAAATGGGATTTGTATTTATGAAGGCAACCGAAGGATTGAATGATACGGATAAACGTTTTCATAACAATTGGCAGAAAGCACGTGAAGCTGGTATGATCCGAGGGGCTTATCATTTCTTCTTGGCTACAAAAGATGGGAAACAGCAGGCGCTACAATTTATCAAGCAGGTCGATCTTAAAAAAGGGGATCTACCACCCGTGATCGATATTGAAAAATTATATGGCGTAAAACCTGCAGTAATGCGACAACGAGTACGAGCGTTTTTAGAAACGATAGAAGCTTACTATAGAGTTAAGCCTATTATTTATACTTATGCGGATTTTTATGAACGACATTTAGGCGAAAGCTTTAAAGCGTATCCATTGTGGGTAGCGCACTATTTTCAACCGGATAAACCCAGGGTCAACCGAGATTGGCATTTCTGGCAACACAGTGAAGAAGGTAGGATAGATGGTATTCGTCACAGAGTGGATTGCAATGTGTTCAATGGTGACTCACTAAGATTTAAACAATTGCTGATCAATTGATAAGATTAAAGGAATTTTAAAGAGGTTACATTAATTATAATTTATTTTTGTATCTCAATACTTCTAATGAATCTTCATCACGATCATAGCACATGTCAAACTTGCTCACAGAGATTTAATTCTGTTTTTTGTAAAGCCAGAGAAGAGTATGTGAATGCAATCAATGAACAGAAGATCTGTAACAGCTATAAAAAGGGGCAGGTCTTATTCAATGAAGGTTCTTATCCTTTTGGTGTGTACTGTATCAATGATGGAAAAGTAAAACTTTCTCATCAAGGCGATGATGGAAAAGAACAGATCGTTCGTTTGCTAAAAGCCGGTGACGTATTAGGTTATAGAGCTTTACTGAGTGGAGACAGGTATGGTGCATCTGCAGTTGCTTTGGAAGACACCAAGGTTTGTTTTATTCCTAAGGAGTTATTTGTTACTGTATTGAAAAACGATACCAGTCTTGCTTTTGAGATGATGAAATTATTGAGCGATGAATTGCATAAAGCTGAAGTCAAGTTGACTCACCTTGCACAAAAGCCCATTAGAGAACGTTTGGCGGAAACATTGCTATTCATAAAAGAAACCTATGGCTTTGAAGAAGATGGTATCACGCTCAATGTGCGCCTTTCTCGCGAAGAAATTGCCAATTTGGTAGGTACCGCTACAGAATCCACTATTCGCTTGTTATCTGACTTCAAAAAAGATGGCATGGTTGAATTAGATGGGAAAAAGATCAAAATTTTAAAACATTCATTACTGTTACAAACTGCTAATCTTCAGGATTGATGTCTGAAACATGATAAAAATCATGTTTACGGTTGAGTAGTATCATAGTTGCCCTGTTCGTCTGCCGCTACCTTGCATTCAAATTACCGGTAATGTTATTGCAGGCGCGAGACCCCTTATTTTCAGGTTTTAGTTCAGCACAGGAAATTTGTTCTGTGATACCGGCAGATTATCATGCCCCTGTATTAAAGTCGTGTACTATCATTAACAACTATCTGCAGAATAATGGATCTATCAGTGAGTTGCCTGAATCAGTTACGGAATTAGTTCAATTGGTATTTCAGCGTATTGAAGACGAGTTAACGCATACTTTCAGAAAAGAGACAGGTATTCTATTCCCATGTATTCATCAACAGGACACACGATCTGCCCACTTGCAGCCCAAAGTAATTGAGACCATGATATCAACACATCAGGTTTTAATTGCTTTATTCCGCAAGCTGCGTGAGTTGATGAATCATTATATCGCTAAACCTGCTTGGTCAAAAGAATTAAAAGATTGCACACACGAAATGTTTTTGCTTGAAACATATGTATTCCGATGGATTCAGTTTGAGCAAAGTGTATTATACCCACAATTAATCAGGATCGTTAAAACAGGGAACAAATGAAACAAGGACCTGTTGTTCCGTCTACTGAACTAGTATGTTTCCACTGTGGTGAGCCCTGCAGAGACCGTGATATTATTATAGAAGACAAACATTTTTGTTGTGATGGTTGTCGATTGGTATATGATATCCTGAATCAGAACGGGATGTGTACCTATTATGATCTCAATAAGAATCCCGGTCAATCACAAAAAGTAACAGTTCGAAAAGATAAGTTTCTATTCCTGGATGATACTTCGATTCAGCAATCATTGATCAGTTTTAAAGATGCGAAACAAACGCATGTTACTTTCTATTTGCCTCAAATGCACTGTAGTAGTTGCTTGTGGTTATTAGAACAGTTACATAGACTGAATGAAGGTGTTGTTAGTTGTAAAGTGAACTTTGAAAGAAAAGAAGCTGATATCATTTTTGATCATGAAAAGATCAGTCTTCGTGAAGTTGCTGAACTGCTTACCGGTATTGGTTATGAGCCTTATATCAGTTATAATGATATGGGGAAAAAGAAAAGAGTAGTTGATCGGAAGAAAATATTTCGATTAGGGGTAGCCGGATTTTGTTTCGCCAATATCATGCTCATGAGCTTTCCCGAATATTTAGGGATTGATGATAAAGAGGAAAACCTGCTCATCTTTTTTCGCTATCTAAATCTACTGCTTAGCTTACCCGTATTCTTTTATAGTGCCGGTGAATTTTATACCAGTGCATGGAATGCATTGAAACAAAAGTTCCTAAACATTGATGCTCCCATTGTTTTAGCTATCTGGGTAACATTCGCCAGAAGTTTGTATGAGGTTTTTACTGCAACAGGGAGTGGTTATTTCGACTCCATGACAGGAATTGTATTTTTTATGCTGGCAGGTAGGGTGTTGCAAGATCGAACACATCGACAGTTGAATTTTGATCGTGATTACACTTCCTATTTTCCGGTAGCTGTTACGCGAATCAAAGACGAAGAACAATCTACAGTTACACTTCCTGATATTCAGCTGAATGATACTTTGTTGATTCATCATCAGGAGTTAATACCTGCAGATGGTATCATTACCAGAGGTAGGGCATTGATCGATTACAGCTTTGTAACAGGCGAATCATTACCTGTTGCAAAAGAAATGGGGGAGATCGTATATGCAGGTGGAAAACAAGTGGGTGGGAATATTGAGATTTTGGTGATCAAAGAAGTAGCGCAAAGCTATTTAACTCGTTTGTGGAATAAAGATGTATTCAATCAATCTTCTCAAACGGAATCTTCATTTGTACATGGATTAAGCCGATGGTTTACTTGGGTTGTTTTTGCAATCGCCATAGCTGCCGGTCTTTACTGGTCTATTGTTGATATGAGTAGAAGCTGGAATGCCATTACTGCTGTATTGATCATTGCTTGTCCATGCGCTTTATTACTCAGCAATACATTCACCAACGGAAATATTTTAAGAAGGCTTGCACGAAATCAGTTTTATCTGCGTCACGCCACAGTAATAGAAAAAATGGCTTCGATCGATACCATTGTTTTTGATAAGACAGGTACACTTACCGCCGGTACAGATATGGAAGTGGTTTATGACGGCAAACCACTATCAGGTTTATTGAAGCAAAAGATCGCCACACTTGCTGCACAATCTACACACCCATTGAGTAAAGGTATAGCAGCCTGGGCAGGCAAACCCTTGACAAATCCTTTTTTAGCGTTTGAAGAAAAACCGGGAAAAGGCATTGAAGGTATGATCGACGGTGATTTGATCACTTTGGGATCAGCCCTATTTATTACGGGAAAGCCGCAGCAGGATGACGCATCAACTGTTTATATAGCAGTAGAAGGGCAATTACTGGGCAGATTTAGATTTAGAAATCATTATCGTCAATCAGTTCCTATGTTGTTACGCCGTTTGCAAAAACATTTCAGATTGGCGATCGTGAGTGGAGATAACAATGGGGAATTACCTTATCTCAGAAAATTATTAGGTCCGCTGGCTGCATTGCATTTTCACCAACAACCGGAAGATAAACTTGAGGTATTACAGCATATGCAACAAGATGGTCATCGAGTATTGATGATCGGCGATGGACTCAATGATTCAGGTGCGTTAAAGCAAGCGGATGTAGGTGTAGCGATCACAGATAACAGTAACAATTTTACACCGGCCAGTGATGCCATCATTGAAGCATCTGCGCTACCAAAGCTATATGAGTTGATCCGGTTATGTAAGCTGAATCAAAAGATTGTGATGACAGCATTTGTTATTTCAATCTTGTACAATATAGTAGGACTTTATTTTGCTGTGCATGGAACTTTATCTCCCATGATCGCGGCTATTTTAATGCCTTGCAGTAGTATCAGTATTCTGCTGATAACGTTCGGTTTAAGTAATCTCGCTGCAAGACGATTGAAGTTGCACTGACAAAAACATGACTAAAATCATGTATCCTCTTGAGTAATATCATAGACTGCCCCACTACCGCAAAATACTTTTACAATCAATTACAGAACCGTCATGAGTGTTATCATTCTCTTATTGATTGCCAGTATCAGCGTTGCAGGATTATTTCTGGGCGCATTTATCTGGAGTGTAAAAGCAGGTCAGTATGATGATGAAAATGCTCCCTCCGTAAGAATGCTATTTGAAGACAAACCCAAACCATAAAAATTAACCGCTTCTCATAAAACCAACATTCATGCAATCAGAAAAATTTTTCTACGACAACAAAACAGTTAAGCTCTTTGCCTATGCCACCATATTATGGGGTGTCGTTGGAATGATCGTTGGCTTACTGGCCGCTGTTCAGATTTATTTGCCTGCGGCAAACTTTGGTCTTCCTATTACTACGTTTGGTAGGGTAAGACCTTTGCATACCAATGCCGTGATCTTTGCCTTTGTAGGTAATGGTATTTTCATGGGTGTGTATTATTCGCTACAGCGTTTATGTAAGGCACGTATGTTCAGCGATACGCTCAGTAAGATACATTTCTGGGGATGGCAATTGATCATAGTAGCCGCCGCACTTACTTTATTGGCAGGCTATACAACCGGAAAAGAATATGCAGAACTCGAGTGGCCGATTGATATTGCTATCACTTTAATATGGGTGATTTTCGGTATCAATATGTTTGGTACTATTTTGAAAAGAAGAGAGAGTCATTTGTATGTTGCTATTTGGTTTTATATCGCCACCTGGGTTACTGTTGCGATGTTACATATTGTAAACTCATTTGAGATACCGGTTACATTTTTAAAGAGTTATAGTTGGTATGCAGGTGTACAAGATGCATTGGTACAATGGTGGTATGGACATAATGCCGTGGCTTTCTTTTTGACCACTCCTTATTTGGGTATCATGTATTATTTCTTACCCAAAGCAGCTAACAGACCTGTGTATAGTTATCGTTTATCCATCATTCACTTCTGGGCATTGATCTTTATTTATATCTGGGCAGGTCCACACCATTTGTTATATACTGCATTACCTGATTGGGCACAGAGTTTAGGGGTTGTTTTTAGTGTGATGTTGATTGCGCCATCATGGGGTGGTATGTTGAATGGTTTGTTTACCCTTCGTGGCGCTTGGGATAAAGTACGTGAGGATCCTATTCTGAAATTCATGGTAGTTGCCATTACCTGTTATGGTATGGCCACATTCGAAGGACCTCTTCTAAGCTTGAAAAATGTAAATGCGATCTCACATTTCACTGACTGGACTGTTGCGCACGTACACGTAGGAGCGTTGGGATGGAATGGTTTTTTAACCTTCGGTATTTTATACTGGATCATCCCTAAAATTTTCAATACACCACTGTATTCAACCAAGTTGGCTACCACACACTTTTGGATCGGTACCATTGGTATTGTGCTCTATGCAATTCCTATGTATTGGGCAGGTTTCACACAAGCTATGATGTGGAAGCAGTTTACTGAAGATGGAACATTGAAGTTTCAGTTCCTAGAAACAGTTACTCATATCATTCCATTGTATGTGGCTAGAAGTATTGGTGGTTTGTTATACTTAGTTGGAGTGTTCATCATGGTCTATAATATTGTAAAGACTGTAAAAGCAGGACAACTAGTATCAGAGGAAGCTGCAGAAGCACCACCATTACCTGAAAAGATCGTTACACATGGTAAACAATACTGGCATCGCTGGATCGAGGCAAGACCTATTCAAATGTTGGTATTCAGTTTAATAGCTGTAGCTATCGGTGGTATTTTGGAAATCGTTCCTACTTTCTTGGTGAAGAGTAATGTTCCAACCATTGCAGCAGTGAAGCCTTATACTCCACTTGAATTACATGGAAGAGATATTTATATCCGAGAAGGATGTTATACCTGTCACTCACAAATGATCAGACCATTCCGTGATGAAGTAGCGCGTTATGGTGAATATAGTAAAGCGGGTGAGTTTGTATATGATCATCCATTCCAGTGGGGTAGTAAACGTACAGGACCCGATCTGGCTCGTATTGGAGGAAAATATCCGGATAGCTGGCATTACAACCACATGCTCGAGCCGCAGAGTATGAGTCCGGGTTCAGTGATGCCTCCATACCCATGGTTATTAGATGATGTCATTGATACAGCAACAACTGCTGCACGTATCAGAGCCATGCAAACTTTGGGTGTTCCTTATCCTGATGGATATGATAAGATCGCTAATCAGGAATTAACCAAGCAAGCTGAGCAGATTCAAAAAAATCTGAAAGCAGATAAAATTGAAACAGGTACACATAAAGAGATCGTAGCGCTCATTGCTTATATGCAAAGAGTGGGTATTGATATCAAGGGAGAGCAAAAACCACTGGCCGCTAAAAAATAAATCAACAAACATGAAATTCATTAATTATTTAGAGAAAATCATTGGCGTAGATATCTATGCGATCAGTTCCTTTTCCATCTTCTTTACTTTTTTTCTGCTAATGACCTTATGGGCATGGAAAGCAGATAAAAAAATGATTGAAGAGATCAGTCACTTACCTCTCGAAAACTAACCTTCTGACCTATATAAAACCAATCGCAATGCAACAGCGTAAAAATCAATGGATGAAAATTTCGGGTCTTCTTTTAACGGCTATCTTATTTGCTGCACTTCCTATGAATGCATGGGCTGACGGTCCTCCAAAACCTTCTGCTATGGCAAATCCATTGGCACAAGTGCTGGTGGTGATCATTGGCGTACTATTACTCGCCATTGCATTATTAGCTCATGTGGTATTGGGTGCAGCAGAAATGAAAATGCAACGTTTTCGCGACCAACAAAAAAATAATAGTGGTATAAAAGTGCTTGGCATCATTGCTTTATTAAGCTCTGCCAACAGTGTATTCGCCGCAGAAGAACCTGCTACAGATGTTGCAGTAGCTGCTTCTTCCGCCATTGGTGGATTATCACCTACCGCATTTTATTCGTTGATCTCAGTAGTGGGGGTCGAGCTATTGGTATTGCTTTGGTTATTGTATCATTTGAAAAGCTTGTTGGCAAAAGATCCTGTTATTGTAACGGCAACAGAAACTGTTGTTAAGGAATCTGCCTGGAAAAAATGGTGGGAAAAAGCCAATAATTTCAGACCAGTACAAGAGGAAGCGAATATTGATCTGGGTCATAACTATGATGGTATTCGTGAGTTAGACAATAGATTACCACCTTGGTGGTTGTACGGATTTTACATATGTATCATTTTCTCTGCTATTTATTTGTGGCGCTACCATGTTACACATACTGCACCTTCAAGTTTAGAAGAGTTAGCGATCGTAATGGAAAAAGCAGAACTGGAAAAAGAAAATTACCTGAAAAAGGCAGCGAATAATGTGAACGAAAATACTGTGACCTATTTATCAGATGCAACTTCATTAGAAGCCGGGAAAAAAATATTTGTCACAGCTTGTGCGGCTTGTCATGCGGCTGATGGCGGTGGTACGGTTGGACCGAATCTCGTAGATGATTATTGGCTACATGGTGGAAGTATGTCAGATATTTTTAAATCTATCAAATATGGTTGGCCGGAGAAAGGGATGAAGAGTTGGAAAGATGATTATTCACCTGCACAGATCGCACAGATAACCAGTTATATTAAATCACTGAAAGGCACGAAACCTGCAACACCTAAAGAGCCTCAAGGTGAATTGTATGAGGAGAAAGCCGTACAGGATTCAACTTCAGCAGCACCGGAAATAAAAGCAGGTCTTAACTAAGCATAATGAGTGATGTAAAACATAGTAATATTATTGAAACGGAAGCTTTTCGTGATCGTATTGCAACGATTGATGAGTCAGGAAAGCGTAAGTGGATCTATGCGTATCAACCAAAGGGGAAGTTTTACAATATTCGAACTATTTTAAGTGTTCTTTACTTTTTGATTTTTTTTGGTTTACCCTTTGTAGAAATTGATGGAAGACCATTATTTCAGTTCAATATTCCGGAAGCTAAGTTTATCATTTTCGGGAAAATCTTCTGGCCACAGGATTTTTTCATCTTCGGATTGACAATGGTGACTTTTGTATTTTTCATTGTTCTCTTTACGGCTGCTTTTGGAAGATTGTTTTGTGGTTGGGCTTGTCCACAGACCAATTTCATGGAAATGATGTTTCGAAGAGTAGAGTATTGGGTTTTGGGAGATGCACCGGCACAGCGACAATTAAAAAATGCACCATGGACAGGTAATAAGATCTTCAAGCTAGGATTAAAGCATGTATTATTCTTTCTACTGTCATTTATTATCGCCAATTTTTTCCTGGCATATATCATTGGAATTAAAGAACTGCAGAAGATCATCACAGAGCCGGTAACAGAACATGTAGCAGGATTTGCTTCGATCATTGTTTTCAGTGGTGTGTTTTACGGCGTATATGCTTTCTTCAGAGAACAAGCTTGTACGGTTGTTTGTCCCTACGGAAGACTACAAAGTGTATTACTGGATAAGAATTCCATGATCGTAGCCTATGATTATAAAAGAGGTGAGCCGCGTGGTAATTTCAAGAAGCAAGCTGAATTGAATTTGGGAGATTGTATTGATTGTCATCAGTGCGTGAAAGTTTGTCCAACAGGAATCGATATCCGGAATGGGGTACAAATGGAATGTGTGGGTTGTACTGCTTGTATTGATGCTTGTAATCACATTATGGACAGTATCGATAAACCAAGAGGTTTGATACGTTATGCTTCTGAAAACAGTATTGCGAAAGGAGAGCCACTTCGTTATACAACGCGAATGAAGTTGTATACGGGGTTGTGTTTTTTATTACTGTCTGTACTGAGTGTGATATTGCTGACAAGGAAAGATGTGGATGCAACCGTTATTCGAACAGCAGGTATGTTGTATCAAGAAAGAGGAACAGACAGTATCTCCAATCTATACAATATCAGAATGGTCAATAAAACAACGCAGGATTTGAACATAGAAGTAAGATTGGTAGACGCCCCAGGACGAATTCAAATGGCAGGAAATCCTATCATTAAAATGGCAAAAGAGGCGCAAGCGGCAGGAACTTTCTTTGTGGTCTTGCCAAAAGAAAATATCAAACAAAGGAAAACAATAATTAAGCTGGCAATTTTTGAGAATGGAAAAGAGATCGCAACTACGAAAACGAATTTTTTAGGGCCCGCGCTCTAGAAAATATATTATAATCCGATATCCCCGAGTTTCATAACCCTTAAAACTAACAAGATGAACTGGGGAAGAACAATATTATTGATCATTTTGCTCTTTTGCAGCTTTTTGATCTACAGTGTTACTAAAATCAATCGTACTGTGCGAACAGATTTGATCACTCAGGTATGTGCCGATAATCTTGAGACTTGTGAGCATCGATATATAGCTATGCAAAATGCAAGAAAAGATAAGTCATTTCGCGTAGCTCAGGCTGATCCTTTCATTGTCGTAGAGCTACCTAGAAACAATATCGATAAACATATTGTAGGTGAAATTTTATTTTATTGTACATATGATGCGACGTTTGATAAAAGATTACAAGTACAGATTAATGGGAATAATCAACAAATAATTCCGAGAAGTTGGCTTGAAGGAAAAGCATATGTTATTAAAATAAAGTGGAAAGATCATAATGAATGGCATTACGATGAAAAATATATTTTTTTAAACTAGAGATATATGAACTGGGGAAATAAACTAATACTGGTATTTATTGCATTTGCAGGATTGATGTTTTTTCTTGTCTATAAAGCAATGAACACACGTTATGAGCTGGTCAGTAAAACTTATTATCAAGATGAGTTGAGGTATCAGGATAAAATAGATGGGAAAGCAAATGCTTCTACAGTAAGTAATATTCAGATAGATACTGATAAAGACCATTTAATTCTACAACTGCCCAATGATTTTATTGGTCAGTCTGTAAAAGGAGATATTTGGTTGTACTGTAAAACAGATGCTGTAAAAGATCTTCGACTGGCATTAACTGCCAATAATGAAGGAAAGCAGTTCATTCCTAAGAAACAGTTGAAAGCAAATAAATATCTTTTAAAACTGAGTTGGGAAACAAAAGAAAAGAAATATTACACAGAAAAAGATATTGAATTGGATATTCAATGAGTGTAGCATTGCTCATATCATCCTTATTATTAGGACTTGCCAGCAGCTTGCATTGTGTAGGTATGTGTGGTCCATTGGTGATGAGTGTACCGGTACAACATTTACCAGAAGGGAAAAAAGTGACAGGTATTTTTTTGTATCAGTTTGGAAGAATTGGTACCTATGTTCTGTTAGGTGTGATAGCAGGACTGGTGGGATGGCGGATGTATGCAGCCGGATTTCAACAACTATTCTCGATTATACTTGGCGTCCTTATTTTATTATTGTTATCCGGAAGATTTTTTCTCAACAAACTACATGGAAACAATTGGTTGAATAAAAGCGTAAGCCGATTGATGTTCTGGGCAATCGAAACGCAAACACCTTCAGGAATGTTTTTGATGGGTGCTGCCAATGGGTTGCTGCCTTGTGGTATGGTCTATATCGCACTGACCGGAGCTATGGCTACGGGTACCGTTTCAGGAGCCGCCATTTTTATGGGTTCTTTTGGAATAGGCACATTACCGGCATTGCTTGCACTGGCGTTATGGGGTGTAAAATTGAGTTTGCAAACTCGTAGAACCATGCAAAAAATGGTGCCATATGTAGTGGCAGTAACAGGTATTTTATTGATTATCAGAGGACTTAATCTGAATATTCCTTACCTCAGCCCTCTTCTCTTAGACCGTAGTATAAATACTGTATCCTGTCATTGATCCTTTAACAAATCATTGTTAAACCATTGACATTTTCTTCTGTCTATTATTTAGAACTTTGCACTAGGCAACGGTGAAAAACAAAAAGGTATCTATTTAGAAAGGATTAACAAATTCCTGAAATCTTTTGGCACCGAATTTGCGTTAATATAGATATAAGCAAGTAGTCAATTTTCTCATAAGCAGTTAGTTTTGGTTGCGTCCCCTGTTTCTACAGGGGACAATTTTTTTATCCATACTGCTTGCTTATCAGCGCTTGATCATTTTTTGTTTTTCTTGAGAAAAAAAGTAAGCGAAAATGCCAGTGCACCAAAAGCTCCTACAGCATCGGCAAGAATATCGGCTTCTTCAAAAGAACGATTAACGATCAGATCTCTTTGTACATATTCCATAATGGTTCCGTATGCAACAGATACGGCGGAAATGGTCCAAAACCATCCTTTTCTATCTGTATTACTCCATTGGCTTTTGATAGCAGGCCATTGAAATAATAAACATAGTATTCCAAACATTCCTATATGAACAAGTTTATCAAATTGGGGAATGTGTTGAAACCACCACCGCGCAGGAAAATTTCCTGACCCGGGTAAACAGAGTAAAATAATACTTACAATAAAAAAAAGAATAGCAGGAACGAAATGAATGAATTTCAAAATATGAAGGTTTTGAGCCTTGAAGACAAAAATAACCTACGTATTCTTAGAAACTGTTGTGATTAGGTTAATAAGCTAGAACCTTAGCCATTTACACCGCCAAACACTTGTAATTGCTCCAGATTAGGAGTTGGACTTCCACCACGTTTCTCGAGTGTGATAGCAAAAGCGGAAGCGTTGCTGATATTTTTCATTTTGCAAAGACCGTTGCATATATCTACCATACCTGCATCAACAGGCTTGCCATCAACAATGGCCCATAATTGATATTGGGTATCGGCATTTGTTTGAGGTAAGCGATTGGTAAGCAGATACACTTCGTTGGATTTTTTATCCCAGAAAACAGTAGCGAATTTATTTTCCTCTGCTTTAACACCCGGCAAAGACACTTTTGTGTAGCTAGGGTCGCTCATGATTTGCATACCTTGATATAAATCAAGTCCCTTTGCTTGTAAAGCTTGGTTTTGAGCCAATAAACTGGACTTTTCGATCAATAATGCTTGATATTGCGTGGAAGCTTCGCGGAACTGACGATAGAAATAAACATTGGTTGCTGCACTCACCACCAATAAGATCACCGAAGCGGCAGCTACATATCTCAACCAGTTTGTAGGTGGAGCAGACATATTTACCAATTTTGCCTGAGCACCGGTGTCTGCGGTATCGATAAACTCGTGAGAGATTTCAGTGAGGATATTGGCTTTTACACGAGCAGCGGGTTGCATGGCATTCGCCATAGCGTTCTGTTCAAGCGATACTTCAAAAGCCTCAATAGCAGCCTTGATCTCAGGATACTGACGGCTTAACTGTTCCAGCTCGGCACGCTCCTGATCATCAGCCATGCCTAACACATAGCTTTCAATGATTCCGCTTTCTATGTATGCCTTTATATCCATTTATGGTTTAATAATTCCTCTTAATTGTGTTAGTGCAGTTCGCAATCTTGTTTTCACTGTTCCCAAAGGTATACCCAACATTTTGGATATCTCATCTTGGGTAAATCCTTGGAAATATGACAAATCGATCAGTACACGATGCTCTTCTTTGAGCTGGTGTACCACTTTCCGTAAACCGATCTGGTCAACGGCTAATTGTGATGATCCTGCTGAAACATATACGTCTTCGGAAAGCTCTCGGTTTTGAAGACTGTTTTGATAGCTCTTGCTTCTTACAGTATCGATTGAGGCATTTCGGGCAATATTCAACATCCAGGTAAAAAGTCTACCCTTACTGCTGTCGTAACTTTCGATTTGTCGCCAGATCTTCACAAACACCTCTTGAAGCACATCATTGGCCAATTCTTCATCTTTAACAATGTTGCAGATAATGGATAATAAAGCGCCGGAGTAGTTATCATACAGATAACTGAATACGTGCTGTGTCCGTTGCTGAAGCAATCGGACCAGTTCGGACTCGCTGTATTTTTTGGCTACTTCCAAGAGCAGGTTGATGTTTGGTACAAGGTTAGGTAACCAATCTACGAGGAATTTGTTCGGATAGATTTAACGCCGATAGAAATTATCCAACAAGTGCTGCATAAGCTTCGCTATTCATCAAAGCTTCAACATCTGCCGGACTATTCACCGTCATTTTGATCATCCAACCATCTCCGTAAGGATCAGAGTTGACCAACTCAGGCTGCTTTTCCAATAGGCTGTTCACTTCATTGATGGTGCCCGCTACAGGTAAAAAAAGATCACTCACCGTTTTTACAGCTTCAACAGTACCAAAAACTTCTTCTGAAGCCAGGCTTTTACCAACGGTATTGATATCTACATATACAATATCACCCAGTTCATGCTGAGCAAAATCAGTAATACCAATAGTGGCAATATTACCCTCTAATTTGATCCATTCATGGTCTTTGGTGTAGCGTAATTCGGCTGGGAAATTCATATGGTGGTTTTTTTATTAGCGCTTAGTCGATAGACCATGGTCCATGGACCATCGTCTAATCAGGTGCAAATATTGCTTAATTCCTCAACATGAAAAATTTATTCCTGAGGAAGTTCGGATTGTTGGAAATACAGGAGCACATGGTCTTTAATGAAGTTTTCCTGATCAGGTAAGGCCATCACAGGTAACTCTTTCAGTTGACGGAAATGTGGCCATCCTTCAGCATCTTTTCCTTCCAGTTCATAATAACCACTTTGCGACAGAACGGTACACACTGCTACATGCATCAGGTCTTGCTTCTGTTCTTTGGATATTTTTTGCTGGACAAAGCCGGTTTCTTGTAATCCAATGAGAAAAAGAACCGCTTCGAGATCCGGTTTCTTGCCAAATCGCTCTAACAACTGAGCTTCTAACGCCCACCAACGCTGCTGCAGATCATCACTTATAAATTGCATATGGCAAAGGTAACAGCTGAAAGCCTTCCTTCATCAGCAGCTAGCCGTTATCTTTGCGCAAAATTGACCCTTATGTTACAAGTGAGCGTTCTGAGAGCGAATCCGGAGGAAGTAAAGAAAAGATTGAAGGTTAAGCATTTCAAACAACCCGAGTTGGTAGATACCATCATTTCATTGGATGATGAAAGAAAAAAACTACAACTTGACTTTGATAATACCCAGGCAAGGATCAATGCTGCGTCTAAAGAGATCGGAAAATTGATGGCACAGGGGAATAAAGAAGCAGCAGAAGCCATGAAATTGGAAGTGGCTTCGCTTAAAAGTGGACTGGAGCCTTTGAAAGAACAAATGGCGGGAACTGAACAAAAGTTGCAAGACAGTTTATTGCAGTTACCCAATTTACCTGCGGCCGAAGTTCCTGAAGGAAAAACGCCCGAAGAAAATATTGTGGTAAGAGAAGGAGGTAATAAGCCTTCTTTACCGCAGGGAGCAATGCCTCACTGGGATCTGACCAAAAAATATAATCTCATTGATTTTGAATTGGGAAATAAAATTACCGGAAGTGGTTTCCCTGTTTATATTGGCAAAGGGGCTAAACTGCAAAGATCATTGATCCAATATTTTCTGGATTTTAACACAGCGGCCGGTTATACCGAATACTTGCCTCCTTTTATGGTGAATGCAGCTTCTGCCATGGGAACGGGTCAATTACCGGATAAAGAAGGACAGATGTACTATATGCCGGAAGATGATTTTTATATGATCCCCACGGCAGAAGTACCGGTGACCAATGTGTATCGTGATGTAATTCTAAAAGAAGAACAGTTCCCGGTAAAAATGACTGCTTATTCTCCTTGCTTTAGAAGAGAAGCAGGTAGTTATGGAAAAGATGTTCGCGGGTTGAATCGTTTGCATCAATTTGAAAAAGTTGAGATCATTCAAATCGTTCAACCGGAGAAAAGTTATGCTGCATTAGATGAAATGGTATTGCATGTAGAAAAATTATTGCAGTCCCTTGAGTTGCCTTATCGCATTCTTCGTTTATGTGGAGGTGATATGGGTTTTGCAAGTGCTATCACCTACGATTTTGAAGTATTCAGTGCAGCGCAGGAACGCTGGTTAGAAGTAAGTAGCGTAAGTAACTTTGAAAATTTTCAAACCAATCGTTTGAAGTGCAGATACAAAGATGAAAATGGCAAAATGCAATTAGCGCATTCATTGAACGGAAGCTCATTGGCATTGCCAAGAATTGTTGCTTGCTTATTAGAGAATCATCAAAAAGAAAATGGTATTCAGTTGCCTAAAGCATTGACTGCTTACTTTGGTGCTGCAATGATTGATTAATCTCAAGATACCCTTAAAAGACAATTACATGCTATCTAAATGGCTCAAAAGAGTAGGTTATACCCTACTTATTTTATTTGTGTTGATCAATATCATCGCTGCTTTTCATGCGTACAAGTTCACACATTTTTATGCAGATGCGAAACCTGTAAAAAAGCCGCAGGAGATGAGTACGGGGGAAAAAATGAAAGCAATCTTTTTTGGTATTCGCTACCCTAAAAGCAAAGTGGTGGATTCACTCAACATTCCTCACGAAACCATTCAATTAAAAACGACAGATAGTATTGCATTGGAAAGTTGGTATGTGCCAAAAGATTCAGCAAAGGGAACGGTGATTATGTTTCATGGACATGGGAGTAGTAAAAGCGGCATCATTGCAGAAGCACGTGAACTACATACAATGGGTTACAATGTGATGCTAACCGATTTCCGCGCACACGGCAACAGTGAAGGATCTGCTACTTCGATCGGGATCTATGAATCAAAAGATGTAAAAGCAGTGTATGATTATATAGCATCTAAAGGAGAGAAAAATATCATTGTCTGGGGTATCTCTATGGGTGCTGCAACTGCTTTAAAAGCGGTAGATGAATTTGGCATCAAACCCTCTAAAATGATCATCGAAATGCCCTTTGGATCATTACACTTGGCCGTACAAGGTCGCATGAAAACCATGGGATTGCCTGCAGAACCCTTGAGTACTTTACTGACTTTTTGGGGTGGCTTAGAAGTTGGCAGTTGGGCATTTTCACATCAACCTTCTGTGTATGCCCAGAAAGTAAACTGTCCGGTTTTACTTCAATGGGGTGTAGGAGACCAGCGCGTGACAGAAGACGAAACCAACGAATTATTCAAAAATATAGCCAGTCGAGACAAGGTCATGATCAAATACTTGCAAAGCGGTCATGAGAGCCTTTTTAAGAAAGAAAGGGCAAAATGGGTGTCTGTAATGAGCTTTTTTCTAAATAAATGAGTGATTTTGGGTCAAAGGTGAAAAGTGAAAGGTGAAAACTGATTCTCCATTTCACTTTTCACTTTTCACAATCTCACTTCTCCCTCCTGATGGTAATCTGGGTCCCCACCGGAAGTACATCAAAGATCTCTTCTACATATCGATTTTTGGTACTGATACATCCCTCAGTCCAGTTTTGTAGTCTATCAACCGCATAATCTTCATTGGGCCAGGTGCCGTGGATGCCGATGCTGCCTCCGATCTGTGCATTGGCAGGGATGAGCCCGTTTGCTTTTCGTTGATTGAACTTGGCAATACTCTCTGCATTCGGATAATCGATCAATAAAAACCGACTCCATTTTTCATGTTTTCTTTTGAAAGAAATTTTAAAGGTTCCTTCTGGTGTTCGTCGATCGCCTTGCATCATTTTATCACCCATGTCTTTGTTGCCAAAAACTACAGGATACGTGGCGAGACATTCACCCGTGGAATCAAAAATTTTCATCGCATACTTAGTCTTGATCACCAAAATGCGATACGTGTTTTTGGTAGCATGTTCCGTGTTAATGGGTGTTGGTGTTTTGAATGAAGTGCTGCCAATGCATATTGACAACAAAGTAGTGGCATACATAAGGGGGCGCATGGTAGTAGGGTTTTGATTCGACCCCTAAACTAAAATTACGCTGCACGGAATGTTGTTGTTCTTCGGTTAATTGACAAAAGTTTTGGTTAACAAACTTTATGTTAAAGAAGGCTGTTAGCTACGAGCTGCGAGCCATCAGCTTTTAGGTGAGGAGTTAACTTTTGTCAATCTAAAAAACAAAATGCACAAGAATTGAAGAAAATACATCATCAATTCTTGTGCCTTATTCACTTCTAGAAGCTAGTAGCTCGTGGCTCGAAGCTCACAGCTTCTCTCTACCATCTACTAAACCTAATCCCAAATGCATAAGGGAACTGCTCTACGCGTGTAATGTCTTTGTGTAATTTATTCAAACTATAACTTCCGTACAAGCGAACAGGGCCGAGTCCTACTTCACCGATGGCTGCTACACGGAAAGGTTCTAAGTTGAAATCACCCGGTGATTTTTGTTTGCCGCGTTCACTGCTCTTTTGTTTATTACGACTGCTGATCAAATAACCGGCACTCATACCTGCACTGATGCTGAAGCCCTTTCTGTTATTAGGTGATGTATTGATGTTAATCATAAAAGGAACAGTCAGATAACCAGCATACAATTTGTTTTTAGAAAAACTGATAGAATCATTGTACACATATGGATTAGGATCCTTTCTATAACTCAGTCTTGAATCATATCGGAAATTATACATCTCTAAACCCAAACCATATTTTAAGTTCACTACATGTTTGATCACATTTACTTTTTGCATGAAGAACCATAGATTGACATTGGTTGATTTACCGGTATTTAATTTGAAACTGTTTTCATTCACCGGACCATCTGCTGGACGAAACGTTCTGAAATAACCCCCTGCTTGTGCAGCAGTATAGTTGGTTTGATCACGAAAGTTTGTGAAACCCAGGTCCATGATCCACCAGTTGGTACTGATATTGCGCTTGGCTCTATTCCTACGTTCGATTCTGATATCAAAATTGCGATCCCAATCTTTCCAAACACTGTTGCTATTACTGCTGTTACCATCTTTATTTTTTTTGATGATAATGAAGTTGCCCACTTTCACAGTATCTGATTCTTGTGTGTTGGAAGTGCTGTCTGTTTGAGCCATAAGACTCCCTGAAAGCAGGATGCCTGCTGTTACAATTGCTAAACGTTTCATACGATGTGCTTTTCTTTTATTTTAATGGTCGTGAGGGGCCGGTTTCGGCTCTTTCTTCTTCAGTTCGTTTACTTCTGAATATACTGGTTGCTTTTCTGAAGATACCACGAAGTTTATCTTTATTGATTTCAACAGACCCGATCAGTAGACTTTTGTTGTCACTATCAGCCTCTGTATCTAACTCTTTATATACTACTTGTTGCATCAGCGCTTCAGGTTTTGTCTCAGTTGTTTCAGCAGTGATTGTTTTTATCATCTCACTTTCGCGAATCGCTTTGCTTGCAGTAATACCCGTTAAATCAGGAACTACAATGTCTGCCTTTGCTACAGTATTGCTTTCAACTATTCCGGCATTATCGATGATAAGAGCCGGTCTATTGATTTTTTCATCTGCAATAACATTGCTAACATTTGTAACAAGCAATGTTTGTGCTGAACGTTTATCAGCCGTCGCTAATTCTTTCTTATTCTCACTTGTTGCACTTTGTGCTAATGACTGATCATCAGCAATAACGTTATTCTGTGACGTCTTATTATCAGTAGCAGGTAATTCAGTACTGTTTTTTGAGATCAGGGTTTCATTACCGGATCCGCTTTCAAGATTATTCGGTGATAATGTCCAAACCATAAACGCAAAGCCAATAACAGCAGCTGCTGCAGCTATACGCCACCAACGCATATAAACCACGGGCTTTTTCTCACTTTCCTCAGAACGATATAATACTTTTTTATCCGGGAAAGGAATAGATTCGATCGGCAACCTGGTTTGTTTCAGTTGCATGAATGATTCCTGCAATGAAGGATGCTGCAATACAAAAGTTTCAACCGCATCTTTTTCTGTTGCACTTAATTCATCATCCACATACATTAGGAAATGAGTCGTATGATTGTCTACATTGATACCTGCAACTTCATTTCTGTATAATGAAGCCTTATCAGGCATCTCGAATATCATTTCCTCAGTGAGCATGGTTTGTTGTAAAGTATCCAGTTCCTGTTGCAGATCGGGATTCTCCTGAACAAACTGTTCAACAGCCACTCTTTCGGCAGCAGAAAGTTCCCTGTCTACATAGAGCAGGAAAAATTCCTCGTAATTATGTCTGTTGATGTTGATCACTATTATTGATTTATTTATAAAACGTTTTCCGGACTTACCAGATAATTTCTCAATGTTAATCTTGCTCTGTGCAGGTAAACTTTCACCTGACTCTCATTCAGATCCATGATCTGACCTATTTCCTCATAGCTATATCCTTCATAATCTTTCAGCATTACCAGACTTCTTTGTGTTTCATTGAGTCTGTTCAACGCTTCCATCAAGATCTTCTTCATTTCTCTTTTATGACCACTTGCTTGTTCTGCTCTTCCATCCTCTTGAAACTCATCTTTCAAATGAATTCTTTTTACCTTTCTGATATGATCGATCATCTGATTATAAGCCACTGTGAAAAGAAATGATTTTGACTTGCTATTCTCTACACTTTCACGGTTTCTCCAGAGCTTTTCGAAAGCAGTTTGTACAATATCGCGCGCATCTTCCTCATGTCGAAGATTTTTAACGATGAAACGATATACGTTATCCGCATATTGGTTCACACATTGGTTGTACTCTTGCTCAGTCATAAACAGCGCGATAATTCAGTTGATTGCCTTGTATAGTGGTTATACGGACAGGCGTTGATTTTGTTACAGTACAAAGAAAAAAAATCCTGCGTTTCTGGCGCAGGATCAATGATTATCGGAAAGTTGAGACGATTAAGCGGTTTAGTCCACCGTAATGCAGTTCATCAGGACTACTTCCTTGAGGCTGTATGACTTGTTTTTTCTGCTTCAGCGGACAATTCTTATTATTTACAGAGCACATCTTGCGGTTATTCAAGTTATTGGTAATAAACCCTGCTATAGCCAATACAGATACAGCTGCTAACGGCACAATCAGATGTCTTGTTTTCATAAGCTCAGTTTAAGAAAGCATAAAGGTATAGTGCAGAAACTTAAACAGGAAGGTTTAAAAGTTAAATGAAGTTAAAAAGTGAGAGAGGATATGTCAATTGTGAATGGTGAATTGTCAATACAAATTGATTGACAATTCACCATTCACAATTCACTAATAATCAATCACCTGCTCCTGAATGCTCTCAGGAATCTCTCTCCAGTCATATTGCTGGCTGCGGAGTTGGGGTTCAAAACCGGCTTCGCGGATGGCGTCCTGCATGGTTTTGTACGTAAATCTGTGAGGGGCTCCGGCAGCACTTACCACGTTTTCTTCGATCATAATGGATCCGAAATCATTGGCACCGGCATGTAAACAGATCTGAGCAGTTTGTTTCCCCACCGTTAACCAACTCGCCTGAATATTTTTCACGTTCGGCAACATGATACGGCTGATGGCGATCATGCGAATATATTCATCAGTGGTAGTAAGGTTATGAACGCCTCTGATACGGGTTAACAATGTATCGACATCTTGAAAAGTCCATGGAATAAAGGCCAGAAAGCCTTTCACATGCTCAGGTTTACGACTCTGTACTTCTCTGATTCGGGTAAGATGGATAAAACGCTCTTCCAAAGTCTCCACATGTCCAAACATCATAGTAGCACTGGTCGTAATATCCAATTTATGTGCTTCATGCATGATATCCAGCCATTCATCTGCTCCACATTTCCCTTTCGAGATCAGTCTGCGTACCCTGTCTACCAATATTTCTGCACCAGCACCGGGTAATGAATCCAATCCGGCCTCTTTCAATGCAGTCAATACATCCTTATGACTCATCTTTTCCAGCTTACAGATATGCGCTACTTCGGGTGGTCCGAGCGCATGCAGTTTCAAATGTGGATACTCCTGTTTGATCTGCCTAAAAGTGTTGGTATAAAAGTCTAGTCCAAGTTCAGGATGATGCCCACCTTGCAGTAATAACTGGTCACCGCCATAGCGAAGAGTTTCTTCGATCTTTTTGCGGTAAGTGTCCATATCAGTGATATAAGCCTCTGCGTGACCGGGAATTCTATAGAAATTGCAGAATTTACAATTGGCGATACAAACATTGGTAGTATTGACATTACGATCGATCTGCCAGGTCACTTTTCCGTGTGGTACCTGTTTTTTACGGAGTTCATCCGCAATATGCATCAGTTCGGAAAGGGGAGCCTGCTCAAACAGGAACATGCCTTCTTCGATGCTCAGAAACTCAAAATTCAATGCTTTTTGATACAAATCAGCTAACTGCATACCCTATCATTTCAATTGAACAACAAAGGTAGGAGGATATGGTTGATTCCGGTTGCAACAAAACCGGGCTTTTGGTTGTCCTTTCTATGAGCCGATCAACAATCTCTTAGCCTTTCCAACATTTATTACTGCTTCGAGTCATGAAATCAGCTTATTTTCAAACTGCATGAAACTCTTTTTGTTGGCCGTTACATGGATCGGCTTGCTCTTTGCCGGCAAACCTGTGCTCGCTCAGGAAGAATTCATTATGCCCGAGGCTAAGCTGTTGACCAGTTTTCCTTTTACCCAACTCAGTGGTGGAATTGTCATTATCAAAGCAAGGATCGATAATTATTCCGACAGTTTAAATTTTGTATTTGATACGGGAAGTGGTGGTATCTCACTAGATTCTACCACTGTCAACTATTTGGGTATCACCAAAACCATGACTGATAGAACCATCAGAGGAATTGCAGGTATTAAAACAGTAGAATTTGCTTATAACCATACTTTAAAACTACCCGGGCTGGAAGTTGAGAAACTTGACTTTCATGTGAATGATTATGACTTATTGACCAGTGTTTATGGTATGAAGATCGATGGTATCATTGGATTTAGTTTTTTAAGAAGATACATTGTTCATATTGACTATGATAAGCAGATCATGGAAGTATATGCTCCAGGTAGATTTAAATATCCCAAAGGTGGGTATTTACTTCGCCCCGATTTTTCTACACTTCCATTGCAATTGGCTTCTGTGAAAGATGAAAAACAAGTAAGCGGAAGATTCATTTTTGATACAGGGGCCGGACTCACATTTCTATTATCAAAAGAGTTTGTAGAAGACAGTGTGATTTTCAAACGGAAAAGAAAGTTTTATCCTACACAAGCAGAAGGATTGGGCGGAAAGAAAATGATGGATATTACGGTAGCATCAGAAGTTAGAATAGGCCCCTATAAATTTCGAAACGTACCAATACACGTATTTGATGATGAATTCAATGTAACATCCTATCCTTTGTTAGGTGGATTGATTGGAAATGATATTATGCGTCGATTCAATGTGATCCTGAATTATCCTGAAAGATCTATTCATATCAAACCCAATAATCATTTTCCTGAAATGTTTGATTATGCATATACAGGGTTGGGTATTTATTTAATCGATGGTGAAATCAGGGTGATTGATATCATTAAAGGGTCTCCCGGTGATAAAGCCGGATTTCAACCCGGGGATATTATTTTCTCCGTAGAGAATAATTACACTAAGAACATTCAAACCTATAAGACCCTTTTTCAAAACTCCATCGGTAAAGTGAGGGTCATTATTTTCAGAGACCAAAAACCACTGATGTTGACCATCAATATCAAAGACATCAGGCGGAATCGATAACAGTATTCCGTGTTTCGGAATTGCAGTGCATGGTTTTCACTTAATTTCGCTGTTTCAATCTGGACTATGATAACATTTGAAAAATTTGTGCTGGATAATGGGTTAAAAGTACTGGTTCATGAAGATCATTCTACACCCATGGCAGTGGTGAACATTATGTATGATGTTGGTGCAAGAGACGAAAATCCCAGTAAAACAGGTTTTGCGCATTTATTTGAACACTTGATGTTTGGTGGTAGCATCAATATCCCCGATTATGATGAACCATTGCAAAGAGCCGGAGGAGAAAACAATGCGTATACCACCAATGACCTTACCAATTATTATTGCCAAATACCTGCTGAAAATATTGAGACCGCTTTCTGGTTAGAGAGTGATCGTATGTTGAGTTTAGCATTTAGTAAAAAAAGTCTGGAAGTACAACGTAAAGTGGTATGTGAAGAGTTTAAAGAACATTATCTCAATAAACCCTATGGAGATGTATGGCATAAAATGCGTGAACTCGCTTATACTACACATCCTTATCGATGGATGACCATTGGTAAAGAACTGAGCCATGTAGAGAATGCACATATTGATGATGTAAAAGCTTTTTTCTTCAAACATTATCGCCCGGTGAATGCTATTTTGGTGGTGGCTGGACATGTTA
This sequence comes from Bacteroidota bacterium, assembly GCA_039795345.1. GTDB lineage: Bacteria > Bacteroidota > Bacteroidia > Chitinophagales > Chitinophagaceae > Sediminibacterium. Next base: position 1,748 of record JBDKEH010000079.1, on the reverse strand, counting down.
CTGTTGAGCAGGTAAAGCAACTTGCACAGAAATGGTTTGGTGATATACCAATGGGAGAGAAATATCTACGTGAACTCCCACAAGAACCAAAGCAAACAGAAAAACGAGTACAAGAAGTACATGCCGCAGTACCCTTGGATGCGTTGATCAAGACCTGGCATATGGATGCTCGTTTAGATAAAGGTTATTATGTAGCAGACATGATCACCGAGATCTTAGGAGGAGGTGGTTCTTCCAGATTGTATCAGAAACTGGTAAAAGAAAAACAGTACTTCTCCAATCTGGATTGTTATCATTTCGGAAGTGTTGATTCGGGATTGCTGACCGTGGAAGGTAAACTGGTGAAGGGTGTGAAAATGGAAGATGCCGTAGCGGCAATCGATGAAGAGATTGAACAGCTGAAATCAACATTGATCGCTGAGCCTGAATTGCAAAAGATCAAGAATAAAACAGAGAGTGTGATCGCTTTTGAAGATATGAGTATCATGAGTCGCGCTAATAGCCTTGCGATGTATGAGCTATTAGGTGATGCAAATATGATGAATACTGAGTTACAGAAGTATCAAGATATCACTGTTGAAGACATTCGTCAGTACAGCCAACAAATATTTCAACCCAACAACAGCAATACCCTGTTGTATTATGCAAACTGAATGTTCAGTTGAATACAAAGAAGATATGATAAACAGAACCGTAGCGCCACCGATCACAGATGCAGTAGCTTTTGACCTTCACCTGAAACCTTGCGATCGTTATACATTGGACAATCAAGTGCCGGTATATGCCATCAATGCAGGGGCACAAGAAGTGGTGATGATCGAATGGGTATTTTATGCAGGTAATTGGTATGAATCAAAAAATATCATTGCAGGTACCACCAACTTTATGTTGAAGAATGGAACCAAGCAACGCAATGCTTATTCCATCAATGAATACTTTGAATTTTATGGGGCGTATCTCAATAGAAGTTGTTACAATGAAACAGCTACGATCACATTGCATTGTTTGAGTAAACATGTGGCTGAACTATTACCGGTAGTTGCGGAATTAATCACTGAAAGTGTTTTCCCGGAACAGGAATTAGCGATCTACAAGCAAAATCAAAAACAAAGATTGGAAGTCAATTTGAAGAAATGTGATTTTGTTTCGAATCGATTGATTGATGAGTATGTGTATGGTTTTCATCATCCCTATGGAAAGTACACTTCCACTTTAGATTATGATGCAGTTGAACGTGCAGAGTTGGAAGCTTTCTATGATCAATTTTATAAACAAGGAAAGTGTATGGTGTTTGCAGCGGGTAAATTGCCTGCTGATATCGATCAGCAACTCAATCGGGTATTTGGCTCTTTGCCACTTAATAGTGTTGCTTTACCTGAGGTCAACTATTCTTTACATCCTGCAGCAGAAAAAAAATATAGGATCATCAATGATAAAGAAGGTGTGCAGGGAGCAATCAGAATAGCGCAGCCATTCTTCAATCGTCATCATCCCGATTTTCCGAAAGTGCAGGTATTGAATAATATTTTCGGTGGCTTCTTCGGATCCAGACTCATGAGTAATATCCGTGAAGACAAAGGGTATACGTATGGTATTCATAGTTACTTGCAGAATCATATCCATCACAGCGCATGGATGATCAGTACGGAAGCAGGCAGAGATGTTTGTGAAGCAACGATTACTGAGGTATACAAAGAAATGGAATTATTACGCAATGAACCGGTGGATCAAGAAGAGTTGGATCTGGT
>JBDKEH010000057.1:0-7869 GCA_039795345.1 Bacteroidota bacterium | reverse complement strand
GAATGCAGGTGGTACAAGCATTTGCTGCAGAAGACAGAGAGATGAATAAGTTTCAAAAGATCAATGCAGAACATCGAAATGCCAATGTCAAAGCCATTTTTGCTTACTCTGTTTTCTTTCCTGTTGTGGAAGTAGTGCTGGCACTTAGTACCGGATTACTGGTTTGGTGGATCGCCGGGAAATCATTGGATGCGGGATTGTTAATGGCTTTTATCCTATACTTGAATCAGATATTTCGTCCGTTACGTGTGATAGCTGATAAATTCAATGTGCTACAAATGGGAATGGTGGCAGCTGAGCGGGTATTCAAAGTGTTGGATAATACAGATGAACTCAGTGCAACCGATCATGGTAGTTTTCATCCGGCTGTAGTGAAAGGTGATATTGATTTCGAACAAGTGTCATTTGCTTATGTAGATGAAAATTTTGTACTAAAAAATGTCAGTTTTCGTGTAAAAGCCGGGGAGACAGTGGCATTGGTTGGACATACCGGCAGTGGTAAAACATCGATCATTAGTTTGCTGAATCGATTGTACCATATTCAACAAGGTGTGATCAAAATTGATGGGGTGAATATCAATGAATATGATATCGACCGCTTGAGAAAGAGTATGGGTGTAGTGTTGCAAGATGTTTTTCTTTTTTCAGGCTCCGTGATGGATAACATTACACTTCGAGATCCGGCTATCAGTAAAGAGCAAGTAGTGGAAGCTGCAAAGATGATTGGTGTACATGATTTCATCATGCAATTGCCGGGCGGATATGATTATAATGTGATGGAAAGAGGCAGTACACTCAGTTTGGGACAAAGGCAATTGTTATCATTCATTCGGGCATTGTTATATAATCCTTCCATTCTGATCTTAGATGAAGCCACATCTTCTATTGATACAGAAAGTGAAATGCTGATCGAAAAAGCCATCGATAAACTCATTTCAGGCAGAACCTCCATTGTAATTGCTCATAGACTTTCTACCATTCGCAAAGCGGATAAAATTATCGTGTTGGATAAAGGGGAGATCAAAGAGATTGGTAGTCATGATGAACTCTTGCTCATGGGTGGGTTTTATGCCAAATTACACGAGATGCAATTTGAAAAAAAGAAGAGCATCTTGGTATAAAATGAGGCGGATTTAAACATATTCTTATAAATTTTTATATAAATACTTCTTTTAGCGATTAAACGCCTATAAGCATCGCTCCCATAAGCTAACAGATAACCCTATTCTACAGCCCTTCCAAGTCTTGAAAAAATCAAAAACTTGTTGGAAAATGAGCCGGAAGGTCATAGTTGATTTTTTTCTTTCTTTTCCTGCTTAGACTTTCCTTTTTCACCCCCTTTACCCCTATCTTTGCCGCAAATTTCGAGACAGGTATGGCCCGCATGAGTGTAAAATCTTTACTGGTAGCGACTTTCAGCCTTTTCACATTGCTGTTTTCTACTTTTTCATATGCCAATGAAACGCCTCAGACTGCAGCCGCAGGTCATGGCGAAGGCGACTTTAATGTAACTGAGACCATTCTCGAGCACATTAAGGACGATCATAGTTGGCATTTGTGGGGTCATACAACCCTTCCTTTGCCTGTGATTTTGTATTCAGACAAGGGTTTAGAAGTATTCTCTTCAGCAAAACTGATGGACGAACACCATGAGCCTGCCATGTATGCCGGTAATTATAATTATAAGACCATCGAGGGTAAGATCAAAGTAGTGAACGCAGATGGTTCTATTGATGAAGCTGCTACAGCCAAAGTGTGGGATTTTTCTATCACTAAGAACGTTGCATCTTTATTTGTATCGATCTTGATTTTATTGCTCGTATTCTTAACTGTAGGGGGAGCATACCGTAAAAGAGGTGTGAAGTCTGCACCTAAAGGATTGCAGTCATTCATGGAGCCGATCGTATTATTTGTACGTGATGAAGTGGCTAAACCAAACATCGGCCACAAGTACGCTAAGTACATGCCTTTCTTATTGACCATTTTCTTCCTGATTCTGATCAATAACTTTTTAGGATTGATTCCATTCTTCCCGGGTGGAGCGAATGTGAGTGGAAATATTGCCTTCACCATGACCTTGGCGGTATTTGTATTCATCGTAGTAAACCTGAATGGTAATAAAAGTTATTGGGAGCACATTTTCTGGATGCCCGGAATGCACTGGAGCATGAAATTGTTCCTGGCACCGATTGAATTGATTGGTGTATTCACCAAGCCTATTTCATTGATGATCCGATTGTTTGCGAACATCACAGCGGGTCACATTCTTGTATTGAGCTTAATCTGCCTGATTTTCATATTTAAAACTGTATTTGCATCTGCTATTGCAGTTCCTTTTGCAGTGTTCATTGGATTGATCGAATTGCTTGTGGCATTCCTGCAGGCATACATCTTTACCATGTTGAGCGCTATGTACATTGGAATGGCAACAGAAGAGCATCACCATGAAGCAGCGCATCATTAATAAAAACTTTTTTTCACTCACAATTAAAACATAAAACAATGGTAGTAGGAAGTGTTGCCGCAATCGGCGCTGGTTTAGCTGCTATCGGTGCCGGAATCGGTATCGGTCAGATCGGTAAAGGTGCAGTAGAAGGTATTGCACGTCAGCCGGAAGCTGCTAACGATATCCGTGCAAACATGATCGTTGCTGCGGCTTTCGTAGAAGCGGTTGCCCTGTTTGCGGTGGTAGTTGCCCTGTTGGGTAACGGATAATCCGTTCAACTTTTTATACGGACCCCATGCAAAGGGCGGAAGGGTCCGTATAACTTTCAAAGAAAGAAATTTCAAACGCTGTATAAACATAGTTTATGTTATTAGAGATCAACCCGCTGGTATTACCTGATATCGGATTAGTATTCTGGAATACCATTGCATTCATCGTTTTATTCTTTGTGTTGCGTGCCTTCGCATGGAAGCCTATGCTGAAAGCGATTCATGATCGTGAACAAGGAATCGAAGATGCTTTGAGCAAAGCTGATAAAATGAAGGCCGATATTGCTGCTATGCAGAGTGAAAACGAAGCATTGCTGGCAAAAGCCCGTGAAGAAAGAGCACAGATGATCAAAGAAGCGAAAGAAACCGCTGATAAAATGGTTGCTGACGCTAAAGAAAAAGCTAAGAACGAATACGATAGAATTGTTGCAGATGCTCAAGTAGCCATCAATCAACAAAAAAATGCTGCTTTAACAGATGTGAAAAATCAAGTTGGTTCATTGGTGGTAGAAGTAGCAGAAAAAGTATTACGTCGTGAACTGACGAATAAATCTGAGCAGGAAAACTACATCAAGCAATTGGCTGATGGAGTAAAACTGAATTAATCAAATTCTCAAACCGAATAATAAATGCAGAATCCACGTTTAGCAGGAAGATACGCTAAGAGTCTGGTTGACCTCGCAACAGAAAAAGGTCAGCTGGAAACGGTGTACGCAGATATGAAGTACCTGCAGGCTGTTTGTAAAAGCAGCAGAGATTTTGTAAACCTGTTGAAGAGCCCGGTGATCAAAGCAGATCAGAAGAATAGCATTATCACTGCTATTACCACTGGAAAGATCAGTGAATTAACCGCAGCTTTTAATAATCTGTTGGTGAAGAAAGGACGTGAAGGAGATCTTCATGAGATCGCTAATGCATTCATCGATCAATACAATGAAATCAAAGGCATTCATAAGGTAGTATTAACTACAGCAGTGCCGGTGAGCGATGAGTTGAAAAAATCTATCGAGCAAAAAGTAAAGGGTGAAAAAAGTTTTGCCAACATTGAATTGGAAACTAAAACAGATGAAAGTCTGATCGGTGGATTTGTTCTGGAATTCAATAACAACCTGGTTGATGCAAGTATCTTGCGCGACCTGAAAGACATTAAAAAACAGTTCTTGCAGAATTTATATGTTCAGCAGTTACGATAATAACAAACACAATCATCAATAAAAGAATACAGTATGGTGGACATTAAACCCGATGAAATATCAGCGATACTGAGACAGCAGCTCAGCAACTTCAATGTATCTGCCGATTTAGAAGAAGTGGGTACCGTGTTACAGGTAGGTGACGGTATCGCCCGTGTGTATGGCCTGAATGGCGTACGCAGTGGTGAACTGGTTGAATTTGAAAATGGCACCAAAGCCATCGCCCTGAACCTTGAAGAAGACAATGTGGGTGTGGTATTGATGGGAGAGAGTGGTGAGATCAAAGAAGGTGCTAAAGTAAAAAGAACCGGAAAGATCGCCTCTATTAAAGTAGGTGAAGGTGTGGTTGGTCGTGTGATCAATACCCTTGGAGAACCTATCGACGGTAAAGGTCCAATCGCTGGTGAATTATACGAAATGCCATTGGAGCGTAAAGCACCGGGTGTAATTTATCGTGAGCCGGTTAAAGAACCATTACAAACCGGTATCAAAGCGATCGATGCCATGATCCCTGTAGGTCGTGGTCAGCGTGAGTTGGTGATCGGTGACCGTCAGACCGGTAAAACCGCTATCTGTATCGATACCATCATCAATCAGAAAGAATTTTATGATGCAGGTAAGCCTGTATATTGTATATATGTTGCGATCGGACAAAAAGCTTCTACCGTTGCCGGTGTAATGAAGACTTTGGCTGATAATGGTGCGATGGCTTATACTACTATCGTATCTGCTTCTGCATCGGATCCTGCTCCTCAGCAGTTCTATGCTCCATTTGCCGGTGCTGCTATCGGAGAATTCTTCCGTGATACAGGTCGCCCTGCTTTGATCATTTATGATGATCTGTCTAAGCAAGCGGTTGCTTATCGTGAAGTTTCTCTGTTGTTGAGAAGACCTCCTGGACGTGAAGCATATCCTGGTGACGTATTCTATCTGCACAGCCGTTTGTTAGAGCGTGCAGCGAAAGTGATCGCCAATGATGATGTTGCTAAAAACATGAACGATCTTCCTGAATCTATCAAACACCTTGTAAAAGGTGGTGGTTCTTTGACCGCATTGCCGATCATTGAAACACAAGCAGGTGACGTTTCTGCATACATTCCTACGAACGTAATTTCTATCACTGACGGACAGATCTTCTTGGAAGGTAACTTGTTCAACGCGGGTATCCGTCCGGCGATCAACGTAGGTATCTCTGTAAGCCGTGTGGGTGGTAACGCACAGATCAAATCCATGAAGAAAGTAGCCGGTACGCTGAAACTGGATCAGGCTCTTTACCGTGAGATGGAGGCCTTCTCTAAGTTCGGTGGTGACTTGGATGCTGCTACCAAACTGGTATTGGATAAAGGTGCTCGTAACGTGGAGATCTTAAAGCAACCTCAGTACACTCCATTCTCTGTTGAAAAGCAGGTAGCGATCATCTACTTAGGTACACAAGGTTTGTTGCGTGAAGTAGCTGTGAAAAAAGTGAAAGATTTTGAAGCACACTTCCTCATGGAAATGGAAAACAAATTACCTGATGTACTGGCTGAATTCAAAAAAGGTAATCTACCTGAAGACGGTATCAACAAAATGGTTGAGCTGGCGAAGAGCTTGATGCCTCAGTACAAATAATAGTAAAGAGAATTTATAGAAGATGCCTCAGAAAATTTCTGGGGCATTTTTATTTCCTTTATAATCAATAAGTTATGATGAAAATCTAATTCAAAGGAAAAGTTTTAATTATAATTTGGTTTATAAAATAAACTATTCTATGTTTGTCATCTCAAAACAATTGAGCAATGAAAAAATGGATCATAAGTTTGATCATGACACTGCTGGTAACCGGTATTCAGGCCCAGATCAGAGTAACAGGTTCTGTAAAAGATCAAAAAGGTCGCATTCTCGCTGGAGCCAATATTGTAGTGAAAGGTTCTTATGATGGTGGTGTATCAGATTCTACCGGCAGTTTTTCTTTCAAAACTTATGAGAAGGGAAAACAATTCATTGTTGCAAGCAGCATTGGGAATAAAACAGTAGAACAAGAAGTAAACATCGATTCTCTTCCTATTCAAATTGATTTTATACTAAAAGAAGAGATCAGCGAACTCAAAGCGGTTACCGTAACAGCTGGAAGTTTTGAAGCAGGCGATAAAAAAAGAGCTGCTACCGTATTAAGTTCTTTAGATGTATATACAACAGGAGGTGCCAACGCTGATATTTCTGCTGTGGTAAAAACTTTACCGGGTGCACAACAGGTAGGCGAACAAGAAGGATTGTTTGTACGTGGTGGTGCAGGTTATGAAGCCAAACAATTTATCGATGGAACATTAGTGAACAATCCATTCTTTGCCAGTGTACCTGATATCGCTTCACGCGGACGTTTTGCTCCGGCACTTTTTAAAGGAACAGTGTTTAGTACCGGGGGGTATTCTGCATTGTATGGACAAGCTTTGTCTTCCGCATTAATCATGGAAAGTATTGATATTCCTGATCGTTCAGAGGTTTCCGCATCCATCTCATCCGTATTTCTTGGTGCAGGCTTGCAAAAAGTAGCAAAAGATAAAAAGTCTTCTTGGGGTGGTAACTATGGGTATACCAACTTACTTCCATATTTCAGTATCGTCAAACAAAAACCTGATTACTTCCGTATGCCTGAGTTTCATACAGCAGATCTCAACTTCCGTATGAAAACCAAAAACGGTGGTATGATCAAGTATTATGGAACTTTTGGAGCCAGTGATCTTGGTTTACGCAGACCGAATATTGATGATCCTAATTTAAAGAACGCTTTTGGTTTGAATAATATCAACGTGTATAACAATCTCAGTTGGAGAGAGAACCTGGGTAATGGCTGGAAAATGAATCTGGGATTGGGTTACAGCACAGACTTCAATGATATCGATCAACAAATACAAAACCAACAAAACCAAAAGACCACAACCGGTCAGTCCTGGATCGATAACAATAATTTCCGTATCAAAACACGCTCTGACTTATCACAGATCAAAGCTGTTTTCGATAAAAGATTGAGTGGCATCAGTGTCTTGCGTATGGGTGGTGAATACATGTACTTCTACAACCGTAGCACATTCAATAACCAGACCGCAACATTGCCTGATCATTTCAAAGCATTGTTCTCTGAGGCAGATCTTTATATCACCAATGATCTGGCAGCGAAAGTTGGCGCACGTTTTGAACATTCTTCTTTGATCAACAAAGCCAATATCGCTCCTCGTTTATCACTCGCATATAAAACAGGCAAAGGAGCTCAAATGAGTATTGCTTATGGAGAATTCTATCAGAAACCGGAAAACAATTATCTGTATGCAACTACCAATTTCGGATATGCCAAAGCCACACATTTCATTGCGAACTATATTAAGAATACTGCTTTGCAAACTTTTCGTGTAGAAGCTTTTTACAAAAAATATGACGGATTGGTAAAAACACATCCTTCCTTTAATAATGCGGGCGCAGGTGATGCAAAAGGCGTTGAATTATTCTGGAGAGATAAAAAAACATTCAAAGGATTAGACTATTGGGTGAGCTATTCATACCTGGATACCAAGCGTGATTTTTTGAATTACCCGAAACAATTGCAACCAACATTTGCGGCCAATCATACTGCCTCATTTGTGATGAAGCGTTTCATCAGCAAAATCAATACCGGGTTCAATTTCACTTATTCTTATGCTACGGGTCGCCCTTACTACAACTTGGTTCAGAACGGAGCTCAATTCACTATCGCAGATCAGGGTAAAACAATCGATTATCACAATCTTGGATTCAGCTTTAACTACCTAACCTCACTAGGTAAAGCTTATGCAGTGATTGTTGGGTCAGTAACAAATGTGCTGAATAGTAAACAAATATTCGGATACAATTACTCATACAACGGACAAAGGAAAGAAGCCATCACTCCACCTGCACCGCAATTCTTTTTCTTAGGTGTGTTCTTGAGTTGGGGAGTGGATAGAAGACA
>JBDKEH010000010.1:0-2629 GCA_039795345.1 Bacteroidota bacterium | reverse complement strand
CTTGGAATCGTCAATGAGATATTGATCTCAGGAAAATTCTTTGCATTCTTTTCTTTCTTGTTTGGATTGAGTTTCTTTCTCCAGATGAATAGTATGGAAGAAAGTGGCAGACCTTTTGTTTGGCGATATGCATGGCGTATCACCATCATGGGAATCATTGGATTGATCCATCATGCTTTTTGGAGAGGTGATATTCTTTCGATTTATGCACCGCTCGGTTTTATTCTTTTACCCATGCGCAAACTCAGTAACAAAGCTGTATTGATTATTGGTATTTTATTGGCCATCAATTTACCTAGCTTACTCATGCAGTTACCGGGGCTCATAGAACAATTAACAGCGACAACACCGCCACCGCCTCCCCCATCCGGTCCGCCACCGGGTCCTGATCCTTCACAAGCATTTTTCAAAGCAGTTTATCAAAGTGATATCTGGAGTATGATGAAAAACAATATCATCAGCATCGGAGAAAAATTTGATTTCCAATTTGGCAGCGGACGTATTTATGTTACACTAGGATTTTTTCTGTTAGGCATGTACAGTGGTAGAAAAGGATGGTTTGCTATGAATCAAGAAGACTTGAAGCCTGTATTTAAAAAAATAAAAAATAGATCAGGTTGGCTGGTATTAGGCACACTTATCTGCGGTCTTGGCATGTTTGGATTGAATGAAGCCTTTAAACTCGGATGGCAGCAAAGTCCGGTTGCAGGTTATATTTTCAGTATTTTTTATAATGTCAATAATGCTTCATTGGTAGTTTTCTATGTAACAGGCATCACCTTATTGATGAACCGACAATTTTGGCAAAATATCTTATACCCACTAGCTCCTGTTGGAAAAATGGCATTGACGAGTTATCTCACACAGACTGCACTTGGTCTTACGTTATTTTTTGGATTTGGATTCGGCTTAGTAGGGGTAACACCACCTTGGCTCAACTGGTTGATCGCGATTGCATTTTTTATACTCCAAGCTATGGCATGCAAATGGTGGTTTAAAAAGTTTTATTTCGGACCTATAGAATGGCTCTGGAGAACAGCCACTTATTTCAAAATACAACCTTTCCGAAAAAAGCAAACCTCTGCGTAAAAGGCTGCGAACTCTCGTTCTCTGCGGTGAATGTACTAGAATGTTCACCGCAGAGAACAAGAGAACAGAGGTTGCGCAGAGATTATATTGATTGTCCGAAAGTGAGTAAGTTATGATCGGGATCCAAGAGTGCAAATTCGTTTTGCCCCCAGGGTTTTTCAGTCAAAGGAGCATTGGGATGAATGGCTACTTTGTTTTGGAGTAATAACTGATAGAATTCTTCAATGTTATTGGTTCTGATATACACCTGTCCATAATTCTCTAATGGATTCAAAGTCGGGAAGCTAAAGAAATGTATTTCGATATCATCTTTTTGAAGGATCAAGTAATCACCATAATCACTCAATTCCCGAAACTGTAGCTGTCCAATGTAATAGGATTTTGTAGCCATTGGATCGCGCATGGGTAATTTGGGATGAATCTTTGTAAGCATCATGGTCAATTTAGTTGCAAACTCGGTATTTACATGAACAGATGCAAGTAAAATCAACGGCTATCAATATTTTTTCAACGTCTTCCCGATATTATTTGTTTTAACACAAAATAGATACTGATTTTTATTTGGATTGTCTTTTAACCATTTCATTGATCCAAATGGGTGCAAATGGAGAAGTACACCCTTTTGAAACAGGATAATCTCGATAGATCCCTAACTCCTCTCCTATACTCAAAGCCTGTTTCCGATAACTGGGGTGATGTATACCGATATATGCCAATGCAAAATTCATGGTCCATTGAACCTCCTTCTCGGCTTTAGGCATTTCTTTGTGTAGCTGTTTTAATAAAGCTGCCATATCTAAATCATCGGCATTTCTAGCGATCTTACCGGCCATCAAACTCCAACCGGCACGTAAAGCCCACTTATTTTTTGACTTGAGCCATTTCATTCGTAGTTCTTCTTTAGCCGGATGATCCTTCAGAATATAAGAACTAAACCAATCAGCGACATGGGTAAAATCAATTTGCTGCACCATCGTATCCAGCTGCTGTGCACTGAGGAGCTCAGGCTTCATGATCAGGATGGCCAAAAATTGTGCTTCAATATTTCCTGCATTCCATAACTGTAAACCCAGTTCATGATTGGTCTTTAGTTTTTTGGCAATATTCCTGATATCACCCATCTTAACACCAAACTGATTTTTCCCGGCACCGGCTTTGGTGTTGATAGCCATCATTTTTTCGTTGCCCAAGGACCTTAATTCTATAAGAATTTCTTTTACTGACATAGAATATACATTTCTAAAAGACTATCAAATTAAATATTTTCCTAGTATCAATTGAAATAATGCCCCACTGTCAGGTTTCTCCTGCCCTAACGTCATTAATAACAGCGGTGGAAAAGTCAAAGGGGCAGAGATGGGGGTTTGGGCTTAAATTTGATTCTTGGTCCATAGTCAATGGTCGATAGTCCATGGCAGGACATAGAATTCTTACTATGGACTATCGACCATGGACCATGGACTTAATTAGAAATTAAACACTTAAAAATAAAATCAAAATGGCTTTAGAATTAACAGACGCGAATTTCCAGTCTACCGTG
>JBDKEH010000026.1:0-4527 GCA_039795345.1 Bacteroidota bacterium | reverse complement strand
AATGTTTCTACTTCTGCATGTTTGCGGGTAGACATTTCACTCGAGAACAACACATTACCTACGCGGTCAACAATACCAAACTTGGTACCTGTTCCACCGATATCAATTCCTATTGCAAGAGGTTCCATTGCAGCAGATGTAGTAGCCATACACAACAATTTTTATTCAAAAGAATTAATGTCCGCTTCCGGTAGACTTTTCCGTTTCATAATCGATACCCTGTTTTCGCAGGATACCTTTTACAACGATGGCAAAGAAAACGAGGTAAGCAAAACAAAGTAAACAAACCCAATAAGATTGGTGAATACCATAACCAGCAGTGTTCGCATTCGAAGATTGCAGGTAGTCGGCCATCTTACCCTGAATAGGCGGAATGATACCACCACCCAAGATCATCATGATCAAAAATGCAGAACCCTGTGTGGTGTATTTACCCAAGCCGGCGATCGACAAAGAGAAAATACAAGGCCACATGATCGAACAACACAAACCACCACTTAAAAATGCATAAGTGGCTACAGTGCCTTTGGTGAAAATACCAATGGCCATCGCAGTTACGCCGAGCACACTAAAAATAAGCAGGGTACGAGCCGGTTTATCTTTACTGATATAAAATGCTCCGATCTGAATCAATACACAGATGATGTACCAATAAAGTGGTGTCATATCATACTGTGCTACACTATTCGCACCGATCACTATGCCAAATGCAATTAGCGGTACCACAAAAGTCATCACTTTATGTGTAGAGCTTTTCAATTCAAAAGCACTGATGGCACCGGCCCAACGACCGATCATCAAACTTCCCCAATACATCGATATAAATGGAGCGATCTGTGATGATTGATAGCCACCGAAATCCGCTTGCTTCAACAGTTCACCCAAATTACTTCCGATCGATACTTCCACACCTACATACACGAAGATGCCGAGCATACCCAAAACCAATTGCGGATATTTCATCGCACCCCATCCATCTGATTTTTTCTGTGCGGTGTAATTCGCAGCGATCAATCCAACTACCACTACTGCCAATGCACCAAACAACCACTTCATGCGATAAGTTTCCAACTCATGTTGTGCAGCAGCACTCATATCTGGAGCCAGGTCTTTGTAACTATTGAAAATGGGAACAAACATCACTACCAATAATCCGGTCATAATGATGAGTGTGGTCAATGCTTTATTCGCAGGCTCTGTTTTTTCTTCCATGATACCTGCTGGTACTTTTTTGGAAAAATGAAACAGTGCGGCCGCAGCAATGAACAATCCACCTACACAACTATAGAGAACGATCACTTTACTCAAACTCAATCCTTTGATCTGTTCATCAGTGATCGCAGCAGTTGTACCAAACAATGCAAGTGCTACAACGATCGGACCGATGGTAGTACCAAAAGAATTCACACCACCACCCAGGTTTACACGGCTGGTACCTGTAGAAGGATCACCCAATGTAATAGAGAAAGGTTGTGCGGCAGTTTGTTGTAAAGAGAAGCCCAATGCCACAATAAACAACCCCACCAACATGCCTGCAAATGTGTTGGCATTCACTGCAATGATCATGGCAGCAGCACCGATTGCAGAGAATAATAATCCATATACAATACTTTTCTTATATCCCCATTTTCCTACCAAATCCTTTCCACCAAAAGCACCATAGGCAAAAAGTCCGAGTGCTCCGACATAATAAGCGAGATAAAATGCAAAATCGATCAGCTGACTTTGAAATTGATCGAGACTAAAATAATGTTTACAAAAAGGAATGAAGACACTATTACCTGCAGCAATGAAACCCCAAAAGAAAAAAACGACAACGAGGGTGGTCAATGCGCCGGTATTGGTCGGTTGCTTTGGCTGGGTCATAACAATCGTAGGTTTTGGTAAAGGCTGTAAAATAATGAGAAAATGAAGATGTAAAAATTTTAAAAGTAGAATTTGATGGTAGCATTTTAGTTCTTAAATTGAGAGCAAACAAGACAAACTGCAATTCATGGAGATCATTCATGTCAGCGCCGAGTGCTATCCGGTGGCCAAGGCCGGAGGATTGGGAGATGTAGTTGGCGCCCTTCCTAAATACCAAGTCAAAGCCGGACATGTGGCCAAAGTGGTCATGCCCATGTACCGTACTAAATTTCTCTATGAAAATGATTGGGTAGTAGATTTCAAAGGACAAACCAATTTGGGTAACTGGTTTTTTGATTATACCGTGATCAAAGAACCTACGAATAAATTAGGCTATGATCTTTACCTGATTGATATCAATGGGTTGCTGGATCGTCAGAAGATCTATGGTTATGATGATGATGCAGAACGTTTCACTGCTTTTCAAATTGCTTTTGTGAATTGGTTGGCCAGTTGGGAACATCGTCCTGATGTCGTGCATTGCCACGATTACCATACGGGTCTTATTCCATTTATGATGCAATATTGTTATGATTACAATTCACTCAGACATGTTCCTACTGTCATCACCATTCACAATGCACAATACCAGGGATGGATGGGATGGGATAAAAGTAGATACATACCTCGCTGGGATCTTTGGAAAAGAGGAATGTTGGATTGGAATGAAACGATCAATCCACTCGCATCAGGAATTAAATGTGCAGCAAAAGTAACAACTGTTAGTTGGAGCTATATGGATGAGCTGAGAAGTAACTCGAATGGATTGGAGAAGTTGTTTGAATATGAGCGTGGTAAATGCGTGGGTATCTTAAACGGAATCGATAATGAAGTTTGGAATCCGGCTACAGATAAATACCTTGAACATCATTTCACTGTTAAGACGGTGGCGGATGGGAAAGAGAAGAATAAAAAGATCTTGTGTGAACGATTTGGATTAGATCCTGCAAAGCCCTTGTTTATTTTCATCGGCCGATTGGTAGGAGAGAAAGCTGCAGACATTTTACCGCATGCCATTCGCATGGGTATTGAACAAACACAGGGACAAGCCAGCTTCTTAGTATTGGGTAGTGGTGAAACCAGTGTGGAATGGGAATTTCAACAAATGGCAGAACCTTATAAAGGTGTGTTCAATGTGGTGATCGGATATGATGAAACATTGAGTCATATCATGTATGCAGGTGCAGACTTTTTATTGATGCCAAGTAGGGTAGAACCTTGCGGACTCAATCAGATGTATGCGATGCGTTATGGAACAGTACCAATGGTAAGAAGTACCGGAGGTTTGCAAGACACGGTAGTAGATATGGGTGATCCCGATGGATTTGGAATTCGTTTCAATCAGGCAACAGCTAATGATGTTACTTATTCCATCAGCAGAGCCGTATCAGTATACCAGGACAAAACACATTTCAACTGGATGCGCCAGCACATGATGCAGATAGATCATAGTTGGGAGAGTACAGTGGATGAGTATACAAATGTGTACAAAAGCCTGAGGTGATCTTTGATTTTTTGATCTGTGATTTCTTGATTTAGGAGAGAGAAATCAAAGTGAAAAGTGAAAAGTGAAAAGTCAAAAGTGAAAGGTGAAAAAAATCAAGAAATCAAAGATCAAAAAATCAAAGATTTAAAAATCAAGAAATCAAAAAATCACAGATCTCATGAATAGTATTTCAAAATCCGTATTAGCAGTGATCCTCGGTGGTGGGGCGGGTACAAGGTTGTATCCTTTGACAGCAAGCAGATCAAAACCTGCGGTTCCTATTGCAGGTAAATATCGTTTGGTGGATATTCCCATCAGTAACTGTATCAACAGCAATATCAATCGCATGTTTGTATTGACGCAGTTCAATTCTGCTTCATTGAACAAGCATATTAAGAATACCTATCACTTCAGTGCTTTCAGCACAGGGTTTGTAGATATTCTGGCGGCAGAGCAAACACCGGATAATCCGGGTTGGTACCAGGGAACGGCAGATGCAGTGAGACAATCCTTGCGCCATATCTCCAACATGGATTTTGAATACATCCTCATCCTAAGTGGTGATCAGTTGTATCAGATGGATTTTAGTGAGATGCTGGAAAGTCATAAAGCAAAAGGTGCTGATATTTCAATTGCTACTATTCCGGTGGATGAAAGAGATGCACCGGAGTTTGGTATCCTGAAAGCAAATGATGAAAATTTTATCACTTCCTTTATCGAGAAACCCAAGAAAGAGTTATTACCTGATTGGGTAAGTGATACAGGTGCTGATATGCAAAAAGCTGGAAGAAACTACCTGGCATCAATGGGTATTTATATTTTCAGTAAACATGCATTGTATCATTTGCTCAACAATGTACATCCGAATGCAACTGATTTTGGTAAAGAGATCATTCCGGATTCTATCGAGAATTATAAAGTGATCAGTTTCCAATACGATGGTTATTGGACTGATATCGGAAATATCTATTCTTTCTATGAAGCCAACCTGGCTCTCACACAAGAGATACCGCCTTTCAATTTATTTGACAATAATAAAACGGTATACAGTCGCGCACGCATGTTGCCTCCTGCAAAAATTAGTGGTACTACTTTGGAGAAGACCATCATCGCAGAAGGATCGATTATTCATGCAA
>JBDKEH010000113.1:0-3265 GCA_039795345.1 Bacteroidota bacterium | reverse complement strand
GGTTCGCCTCTGAATGGCCAAGGTACCCCAGCCATGATCAGTAACAATGCTATGAGGAAATAGAAGAATGCTTTTCTGTATTTGACTTCATCACTAACAGACTTTTTTGCCATACCATGAGCAAGGGTAAGAAATACAATCGCCAATATCATGGTCAATGGATGTTCTACCCAATAAAAACGATAGAACTTATCTTTCATCATGCTCACCCCTTCCGGCAATGTAGTGGTAAAGAAACCATAACGACCCGCAGCCCACTGATACAATCCTAATAACAAGGTCGTATGACCCGCGATCATAGTGAAAAGCCAGGTCTTCTTATCACTCGGAGCAAATACTTTTTTGTTTTGCCACCCACTCCAAGCTTTTACGATAGAAACTAACAATAAAATCAAAATAACCCAACGTAACAGGTTATGTAAATGCAGTAATCCGGTATCCATATGCGTTGTTTTGTTTACTGCAAGATAGGGAAAGATGGGGATAGGTTATGGTGTATAGTCCATGGTCCATAGTCCATGGGAAAACCTATTGTTCTACTATGGACTATGGACCATCGACCATGGACTAACTCCTACTCCACCCAATCAGCGATGAACAAATTGGTATCACGTGTACCACCATTGTTTCTGTTGGAAGCGAAGATCACTTTCTTGCCATTTGGACTAAACATGGGGAATGCATCGAATCCTTTATCGCGGCTGATCTTCTCCAAGCCTTTTCCATTGATATCTGTGAGGTACATATTGAAGGGGAAACCTCTTTTATATTCATGGTTACTACAGAAAATAATACGTTTGCTATCCGGAGTGAAATTCGGTGCCCAGTTGGCTTGTCCTAGACTAGTGATTTGTTTGGCATCGCTGCCATCTGCATTGGCTACCCATACTTCCATATTGGTAGGTGCTACCATTCCTTCCGCCAATAATTCTTTGTATTCTTTGATCTCTGCTTCTGTTTTAGGGCGACTGGCTCTCCACACAATTTTTTTTCCATCCGGACTAAACCACGCTCCTCCATCATAACCTAACATGTTGGTGATACGTTTTTCCTTTCCGGTAGCGAGATCCATCACATACAATTCCAGATCTCCATCTTTATCACTGCAATAGATCATTTTCTTTCCGTCAGGTGATAAAGTGGCTTCCGCATCGTAGCCTTTAGCGGTAGTGATCTGTTTTACAATCTTACCACTGGTATCTGCCATGAAAATATCGTAGCTACTATATAATGGCCAGATATAACGGTTTCCATATTTAGCACGATCAGGTGTTGGTGGACAATCACTGCTTCCTAAATGAGTAGAAGCGTAAATGATATGTTTACCATCCGGTAAGAAATAAGCACACGTGGTTCTGCCCTTTCCTGTACTTACCAGTTTGGGTTGAAATTTCTCTCCAGGTTGCGTAGGAACTTTACCAATAAAGATCTGGTCGCAATTGATGCCTTCTTTTGCATAAGTTTTTTGAAAGATGATGTATTTACCATCATAACTCCAATAAGCTTCTGCATTGTCGCCACCGAAAGTCAGTTGTTGTACATTTTTAAAATGCTTTTCACCCTCGAAGTGAACAGTATCATTAAAATTACCTTGTGCAATTGCTGAGAGAGCCGACAAGGTCAATAAGGAATAAAGAAGTGATTTGATTCGCATATGATTAAATAAGCCGCAAAATTAACGGTTAGATAGAAGGACAATTGTCAAAGAATTGTCACCTGCTGAAATCCAAGGATTATCGGTTTTAACGGAGTTTTGATGGAAGAAACGATCTATTTACCCTCGAAAAGCGGATGCTTCAGTAATTTTGGTACATGAAGCCATATCTTTTATCCGCCTTTTTCATGTTGTTGTTCGCATGTACAGAAACCGAGAAAAAGACTGACCTACCGGAATCCTCCATACCGGTATTTGCCCAACAACTATATGATGCAGTAGCAAAATATCCTGATAGTACTGCTTTACGTATTCAGTTGGTCAATGCATTAGATAGCGTGGGTGCATTAAGTCCTGCATTGGCTCAGATGGATTCTTTGATTGCGAGAGATAGCTTAAACTTTGGCATTTGGTTTCATAAAGCACAGCTCAGCGAAAAAGCCAATGATACCATTGGAGCATTACGTTCTTATGATAAAGCCGCACGTATCTATCCCTCTCCGGATGCTTTATTAAGTATGGCGAATCTTTATGCAGAAAAAAAAGATACGAAAGCGATCATTCTATGTGATCAGGTAGAGCAACTGAGATTGGGCAGAGAATACCTAGCCCACTGTAGTTTTATCAAAGGTGTTTATTATGCCAGAACCGGAGAACTCGTGAAAGCATTAACATCTTTCGACCGTTGTATCGCTAATGATTACCAGTATATGGAAGCATATATGGAAAAAGGATTTGTATTCTATGATACCAAGCAATCTGATAAAGCGATCGCAGTTTTCAATCAGGCGATAGAGATTCGACCAACTTATGCGGATGCTTTTTATTGGCTAGGCAAAATACATGAACGAAATGGCGACCGAGAGAATGCGATCAAAGAGTACCAGCGGTCATTGGTATTGGATCCTTCTATCAAAGAAGCCAAAGATGCTTTGCAGCGATTGGGAGTTGGTTAACAAATATGTGTATTAAAATACTTCTACTTACAACATAAAATCGCAATTTCGCTCCATAAATCAATCGTATGCCAATTGTTGCCCCATCATTATTAAGTGCTAATTTTTTGAATCTGCAGAAAGATTGTGAGATGTTGAATGAAAGTCAGGCAGACTGGTTTCATTTGGATGTGATGGATGGTTCTTTTGTTCCGAATCTTAGTTTTGGATTACCCGTTATTGAGCATATCAGAAAAGCAACGACCAAAATATGTGATGTACACCTCATGATCGTTGAGCCCGAAAAATATGCTGAAGCATTTAAAAAAGCCGGAGCTGATATATTGACAGTACATTATGAAGCATGTACACATTTACACAGAAATTTGCAACAGATCAAATCACTGGGTATGAGAGCAGGGGTGGCACTAAATCCACATACACCTGTTCATTTGTTAGCAGATATTTTACATGACATTGATCTGGTTTGTTTGATGAGTGTGAATCCGGGTTTTGGCGGACAACAATTCATTCCACATACGTTGGTGAAAATTCGTCAGTTAAAACAGATGATACAAGAGAGAAACTTGCATACACATATTGAGATAGATGGCGGTGTTACTCTCCAAAATGCAAAATCCATTTTAGATGCCGGTGCCGATGTACTCGTAGCAGG